>NZ_DAONKG010000005.1:0-26653 GCF_035406105.1 Methanospirillum sp. | reverse complement strand
TGGGTGACGGTACTGAGGTACGCGAGTCCTCGGGAAATCATCCTCGCTGCTATTGCTTAGAATCTGTTCTCCTTACAACTGGTTTCCCTGATTATCTTCAGTTTCTTTGATTTACATTTGTTTGGATTATATAGCCTTGTTTTATTTTATTTTTTAGACTGGAAAACCTCATATGGTTGCCTGATCCTCAGGTTATTGAAAGTCGTATGATGAAATGGTCTGGAATTTTTCGATTATGTCATTTGATATTCATCATTGGAATGTTATGTATCTGTTCCACGAATGCAGCAACTACCAGTGCTGAAACTGATACTGCATCTATTGATTTAACCACATCGAAAAGTGTCGTTGAAGTCGGTGACACTATAGGTGTTGAAGGTTATATCGTTCCGTCACTCCTGTCTCGTCCGGGAGATAGGATTCTTCTGCAGGTAACATCACCCAAAGAGAGCAGGGCTGATACCTATTATCAAATAAAAACCAATAAAGATGGTCTTTTCAATCTTGAATTGCCTGCTGATGCTATTGGTGACTGGAGTTTTATTGGAAGGTATAATGAATTTGTAAGTCCTGTTGTTTTGGTAAAAGTAACCCCACGGGCAAAAGTAAAAGAGACTGAGCTTACTATTTCAGGACCGTTCAATCGTGTATTCAGGGGAGAATCGGCCCGGATGAGTGGCTGGCTTAGGGACAATGAAGGGAATGGAATTCCATACCGCCAGATCTGGTATTCATTTGGTCTTCCATCATACAGTTGTGCTCTGTGCGAGGATGATGCCCGAAGAATCTGGCAGACTCTTGGACCGGTCACCACTGATGAGATTGGTTATTTTGAATTTACGTTTCCTGCCAATGATAACGGTAGATATGCAATAAAAGCATCATTCCCCGGTGACGAAGTCTATGGAAAGACGGAATCAGAAACGGTTTATCCTGAAATCCTTTAAAAAAAGGGAGATCCAACTCATCCAGGAATCGCATATTTTTTCTCAAGTGCATTTGCTCCGAATGTGGTAATGGTAACAAGCGCCAGGTATACCAGTGCAACTGCGAAAAATGTTTCGTTGTATGCAAAATATTTTGTTGCAATCAGTTTACTGGCTCCGGTCAGTTCGATGACAGTAATCATGTATGCCAGTGATGAATATTTTATGAGATAGATAAATTCATTTGAAATCCCTGGAATTGAACGGCGTAATGCCTGAGGTAAAACAATATTTACAATAGCCTGGTTTTTTGTCATGCCCAGTGCTTTTGCAGCAATAAGCTGCCCTTCTTTTACCGAAAGAATTGCCCCCCTGACGTATTCGGAGTTATATGCACTATTACAGAAGATAAAACCAAGAACTGAGGCAACAAAAGGAGGAAGAACGATACCGATTGAGGGAAGACCAAAATATAAAATGAAAAGAAGAAGTAATAATGGGCATCCCCGAAAAAATGTGGTATAGAGATGCATCAGCGATGAAAGTCCTTTTCCGCCATATACCCGTCCACATGCAATGCCAATTCCAAGGAGAATGCCTATTGGTGCTGTAACAGCGATGAGTGCCAGAGTAATGAGGAGGCCATTGTAAAAGGCCGGGAGCATGATAGTGGTGATAAAGGTAATCTGATCCATAATTCTGGTTTACTGACTGTACTCCCTGAATTCTCCGATAAATGCCTTACATCGCTCAAACTCAGGATTATTCAGAAGTTCTGCAGGAGTGCCCTGTTCCTTTATGTGTCCATGTTCCATGAAACAGATTGTATTTGCAACAGAACATGCAAAGCCCATTTCATGAGTGACAACCAGCATTGTCATCCCTTCCATTGCCAGTTTTTTCATAACTTCAAGAACTTCCCTGGTCAGTTCTGGATCAAGGGCACTGGTCGGTTCATCAAAGAGCATGATTTCAGGATCCATTGCAAGAGCCCTGGCAATAGAGACTCGTTGAGCCTGCCCTCCTGACAGTTCAGCAGGATAATGATCTGCCCAGTCTGCCATCCCGACCTGTTTTAATTCATACATTGCCTTCTCCCGTGCCTCTTTGGGGTTCATCTTTTTTACTTTGAGAAGGGCTATTTCCACATTTCTGACTGCGGTGAGGTGGTCGAAGAGGAAAAAATTTTGGAAAACCATCCCTATTTTTTGTCTGAAATAGTTTATCCGTGGTCCTGCATGGGTCACTTCCTCATCATTGAGGAATATTTTTCCACTATCTGGAATAGTCAGCTGATTGATACAGCGAAGAAGAGTACTCTTTCCTGTCCCGGACGGACCGATAAAACAAATCGTCTCGCCCTTTCTGACATTTATTGATACACCCTTTAAAACTTCATTCGTTCCAAAGGATTTTTTAATATTTTCAACTCGTAGAATATATTTTTCGTCAGTCATATGATTATGCCCCTCCTGGACCAAATCCGGGTATAGCAATTCTTTTCTCGATGTAATGAATGCCTGCTGTGCCTGCATAACTTAAAAATATAAATATGACTGCACAGGCAAGGTATATCGGCATGGTGACATAGGTTTGCGAAACAATCTGTGATGACCGGGTGAGTAATTCAGCAACTCCAATTGCATAACAGACTGATGATTCGGTTAAGACTTCCGGGTATTGGTTGGACCATCCGGGAAGTGCAATCCGCATGGCCTGGGGGAGTATTATTGTTCGTATCGCCTGAAATTTTGACATACCAAGAGAACGTGCAGCGATCATCTGCCCTTCCGATATGGACTGAATCGCTCCCCTGAATACCTGTGATTGGTATGCAGCACCCCATAACCCAAGTACGACGGCACCAACATAAAATGCCGGAAGGTCAAGTCCCATTGCAGGAAATATGCCAAAATAGAATAAAAATAGGAGTACGAGAACTGGAAGCCCTCTAAAAAACCAGACGAACGTTGCGATTGCTGTACGAACAAAGAGTGATCCATACACTTGACCCAGGGCTAGAGGCAATCCGATTCCCACTCCGATAACCAGGGCTGATGCCACAAGACCTAGTGTCAATACAATTCCACTAAAAAGATAGGGAAACCAGTCGATTAGAATGGATAATGCCATAGTTTGGTTAACTCCGCCCCTGACATCATGGATTCCAGGAATGATCCGTATCCCGGAGGCATAATGTATGGCGTGGGTATTTGTAATCAGTAATGGGTGTTAAGAAAAGATGAATTGATTTATTCCATCTCATACTTCTGCTTAAGTTCAGCCCATTTTGGAGATGCCATCAGACGGACAAGTCCTTCATTCATGGTCTGCAAAAGTTCAGTATCAGATTTTCTGATTGCAATACCATACTCTTCTCCGGTATCAATTTCACCGATAATGTGAAGCGGTTTTCCGGCTATTGCATCAAGCATTGGTGGCCGGTCATATATTGCAAAATCAATACGCTTATTCTGAAGATCTGTTGCAACCAGAGGGAAGTTATCATAGGTCACCAGCATATCAGGAGACAAGATACTCTTATTTACAAGGTTTTCTTCAACCCAGAATGCGCCAGTGGTTCCGCGCTGTGCACCTACTTTCCCTGCACCAGCCTTAAAGTCCTCCATGGTCAGGTTCGAGTCATCATGAACGGCAACAGACTGGTTGACCTTCCAGTACGGAATGCTGAAATTAACAACTTCCTTGCGTTCGTCGGTGATGGTCATCCCTGAGTAGACCATGTCAATCTTACCTGCCTGCAGAGCTGGAATAATACCATCCCATGCCATGGGCTGAATCTTTACCTGGAATCCCATCTCATCAGCAATCCACCTGACCGATTCCACATCAAACCCTTGTGGTTCACCATTTTTGTCAATGAAACTGTACGGCGGGTATTCACCGTCTATCCCGACAATATATGTCGGTCTGTCAGAAGAAACAGGCTCTGATGTATTTGTTTCACTGCTTATTGCAGGTGTTTCCCCGGTTGGTTTTTCTGTGCATCCACACAGACATACACCGATGAGAACAAAGAATGCAAGAACTACCGATACAACCTTTTTGTCCATCATCACAATTTTTTATTACTATTCATTTATCCGTTTTCATTTGTATTTCAACAGGTAACAGGCGTCAATCAATAGTAAAAAACAACCCTTTTTACATTTGAATCAATTCCGAATACATATTAATGTGGTAAACAAACCCATCATTGATGAAAAGAAAAGGTTTGGTACTGGTTTCTCTTATCGGACTGGTCCTGTTGGTAGTATTTAGTGGATGTGCGACAATCCAGCAGCCTCCTGCGACGTCTGAAACAGGAGAAAAACCGACCAGTTCTTCTATTGAACCTCAGGCGACTCACGGGGTTTTACGTGTCGGGATAGATGCGGCCTATCAGCCTTTTTCCATGGTCGGTCCTGACGGAAAGGCAACCGGATTTGATGTGGACTCCATGAAATGGATCGCAAAAGATCAGGGTTTTGAGGTAGAGTTTATCCCGATTGCATGGGATGGTATTATTCCTGCCCTACAGGCCGGGAAGATCGATCTTGTGTATGCAGGAATGACCATTACTGACGAACGGAAGGAAAAAGTTGCGTTTTCAAAACCATACTGGACGGTGAACCAGATGGTTGTGGTAAAAGAAGGTTCTCCAATAACCCTTGATCAGGTAAAGAACGGATCAGTTACCATCGGGACCCAGCGGGGATGCACTGCAGCGATATGGATTGATGAAAATCTGGTGAATAAGAGTCTCATGCCTGCAGACAATCTGAAATTATATGATAATACCCCATTGGCTGTTGATGATCTGATCTCTGGCAGGATTGATGCGGTCATGTATGACAGTACGGTAATGAATGATATCATCGCCGGAAAACCGGTACAAAAGATTGGCATGGTCGAGACCAATGAAGAATTTGGTATTGCAGTGAGAAAGGATGACACTGAGCTTCTGGAAAAACTCAACGCAGGTCTTGACAAATTAATGGCGTCACCGGACTGGGAAGCATTAAAACAGAAGTACAAAATGGAATAATCCATCCTTTTTTTCGAATAGCATAAACCTGATCATGATGAACCTGTCAGGAATATCCTGACCTGGGATAGTCCTCATCATGAATACGCATCGTCACGAATACGTACCACTCTTATACGCAACGTTATCATCAGTGTTTTTTGGGAGTTGTGCTCCGGTAACAAAATATTTTGTGACAGATACCGGTCCACTCATGTTGGCAGCCCTTTTTTACCTGGGAAGCGGGTTTGGTATGTGGTGTATGATCGTGAGCCAAAAGATCATCCGGAGAGGAAGACCCTCATTAGAATCCCCGGTATCCAGGTATGATCTTCCCTATCTTGCTGGGATGTCGTTTTTCGGAGGGGTACTAGCCCCTGTAACGCTCATGTATTCAATGGCAATTACTCCTGCAGCGATCGGTTCCCTTTTATTAAATTTTGAATCGGTTGCAACCGGTCTTGTAGCAGCGTTCATATTCAGGGAAGCGGTAGGGAGACGAATCTGGGTCGCAATGGCATGTATTACACTTTCATGTCTTATTTTGTCATATGATCCAAGGGGTATGTTCGGGCTGTCTGTCGGGGCCGTCGGTGTTTTACTTGCGTGTTTATTCTGGGCATTTGACAATAATATCAGCAGAAGTGTATCAGGAAAGGATCCGTTCATGTGCATCATGATCAAGGGACTCTCGGCAGGCATATGTACCGGTGGTATTGCCATTCTTGCTGGTGAGACGATTCCTTCACTTGTTGCGATCCCTGTATATTTATTGATTGGATTTTTGAGTTTCGGGGGTCTTGCAAGTGTTTTCTTCCTGATGGCACTTCGCTCTCTCGGAACTACACGCACCGGTTTGTTCCTTGCTCTTTCGCCCTTTTTTGGAGTTTTCTTCTCAGTTGTACTCTTTCAGGAGTCATTTCATCAGGCGTTTCCGGTTGCATTGTGCATAATGGTTATTGGCGTATACCTTCTGGTAAGTGAGCAACACGCTCATCCGCATTACCATCCCCCCCTTGTTCATAATCATCGGCATACCCATCAGGATCTACATCATGATCATCACCATGATGCCAATGCTCCGCCGGTTTTACCCTCCGGATATCATTGTCATCTCCATGCTCATGTTGCCGTTATGCATGATCATCCTCATACACCCGATCTTCATCACCAGCATGAACACAAATGAGAGAAGGCATCAGGTCTTTTCTCATAGAAGCAACTCATATATTGGGAAAACGAATGTGCACAACCGGACTCATTCAATTATCTGTAAGTCCTGATAAAAATCATAATATTTCACGAGCGACTGAAAAAATCAGAGAGGCAGCACATAACGGCGCACAGATTATCTGTCTTCCTGAATTATTTTCTACGAGGTATTTCCCGCAGTATATCGGACTTGATAGTTCACTCGTTGCTGAAACCTGTGATGGCCTCCTGATTCGGCAGATGAAGGATCTGGCATCAGCGCTTGGATGCGTTTTGATTGTTCCGTTTTGTGAACGGGGAAGTGACAATCACATATACAATAGTGCTGCGGTAATTGATGCAGACGGATCGTTATTTGACCCTTATCGGAAGGTACATATCCCCCAGGATCCTTTTTTCTATGAAAAAGGGTATTTTTATCCTGGCAATGCATATCGTGTTTTTCATACCAGATTTGCAACGATTGCTGTCCTTATCTGTTTTGACCAGTGGTTTCCTGAAGCAGCACGGTCAGTCGCACTTGAGGGGGCTGATATTATCTTTTATCCGACTGCAATCGGACATATCCGGAACGAAACTCCTGCTGAAGGTGACTGGCAGGAAGCATGGCAGGTCATACAGCGATCCCATGCTATTGCAAACAGCATCCCGATCGCAGCAGTAAACCGGTGTGGATGGGAGGATGAACTCTTCTTCTTTGGTGGGTCGTTTATCTGCGATGCATTTGGAAAGGTTATGGTGCAGGCAAAGGCAGATGAAGAGATAATTATTGCAGAAGTTGATCTCCTCCTTGGGTCTTCGATCAGAAATGCCTGGGGGTTTTTTAGAAACAGACGGCCGGACACCTATACCTCACTCATTCAGTCCAGACAAACCGGGGAGATGTCCGATTCTCGTACCCCGGCAAACCAGGGATATCATATGCCTGCCGAATGGGAACCTCATGATGCGGTATGGCTTTCGTGGCCCCATAATGATTTGACATTTCCCCATTTGGAAGCAGTTGAGGAGACATATCTTTCTATCCTTTCTGCACTCCGGGATGAGCGGGTCGAACTTCTTATTCCGGATCCCTCATATAAGGAAAAAATTTTGCATCTCCTCTCTTTTCGTGATATAAAGAACATTCACATCAATTTTCATCATCGATCATACTCTGATGTCTGGATACGGGATTATGGTCCGACCTTTGTCGTTAATCGTGCACTTCATGAGGTATCGGCAGTATTCTGGGAGTTTAATGCATGGGGAAATAAGTATGATGAACTGCTTGCTGATGGAGTAAAAACAAGGGAGTTATTCCAGGATCTTGGATTTCAGATCTTCCGGCCAGGTATTGTACTTGAAGGAGGCTCAATTGACAGCAATGGAAGAGGCTGCCTATTAACAACAAAGCAGTGCCTTTTACATCCAAATAGAAATCCCCACCTAAATCAGTATGAGATTGAGGAATGCCTAATGAACAGTCTTTTAGTCAGGAAAATTATCTGGTTACATGAGGGCATAGCAGGTGATGATACTGATGGTCATGTCGATGATGTGGCCCGGTTTGTAAATCCGACGACAGTTGTCTGTGCTCTGGAGGAAGATCCGGAGGATGAGAATTATCAGCCATTGCAGGATAATTACCGGATCCTTTTACATGCCAGGGATCAGGATAACAATCCACTTACGGTAATCCCACTTCCAATGCCTCATCCGGTTCAGGATGATAGGTTCCGATATCCGGCGAGTTATATGAATTTTTATATTGGCAATACGGTAGTTCTGGTACCGGTCTTTGATGATAAACATGATGAGAAGGCACTTAAGATACTTCAAAATCTCTTCCCCGGCCGGCAGGTAATTGGTATCCCTGCACGGGCAATGGTAGAGGGTTTTGGAACGATTCATTGTGCAACGCAGCAACAACCCTCTGCCTGACTGTCTGAAACAGGGAAAGATTCTTCGTGTATACCAGTGGATGTATCTTTGATCCATATGTCTTTGCTTTCTGAATTTCTTGAATTTTTAAAAGAGTACAAGGTGGTTGCCCTTGCAGTTGCATTTATCATGGGTGTAGCTGCAACAGCTCTCGTAAAATCATTTGTTGATAACCTGATTATGCCATTTATTGGCGTTCTTACTCCATCTGGTGACTGGAAGGAGGCTGTGCTGGCTCTCGGCCCTGTACAGCTTGGTATCGGTCCTTTTGCCGCGGAGTGTATCAATTTTATAATTGTCGCTCTGGTGGTCTTTCTCATCGCCAAATATGTAATGAAAGAAGAAAAGGTAGAAAAAAAGTAGATGTCTGTACCTGATTTCGTTCCGGATGTCTGGTATATGATAGCAGGGAGGATTGCTCCTCCTTTCTGCTGTACTCATCCATCCCCTGTCCATGAGATCTTTCGCAAAGCTCTTTATGAGGTTTCAAGACAGGACGGGGATATTGATGAGGCAGTCAGGCTCCTTCAGGAAATTGTGATACATGCCCCAACCGAATGGATGGTTTTTGATCAGGCCGGCCAACTTCTGAATGTTATTGGATGGCGGATCAGGTATCACAGGAATTGGTTTGGTTCTGACAGAAAGGTGCGTTCATTGAAACCTGGCAAATGCGGACCTTATATTGCTCATGCATATGCTCTTATGCAGGCTGCAGCAGATGCGGAGGCACTTGCATTAGTCAGCAGGATTATTGCAGAGGGTGAAGAAGGATCAGATGATATTGTCATGGCACACCTGATTCGGGCCTCCATTTATATCTGCCAGGGCCGAATAGATGAGGGTGAGGAGGAACTTCAATCATTGGCTTTTTCAATATCCTGATTTCACAATCATTTTTACCATGCTCTGCAATCTCATTACATGACATCCAATTCATCAAGAGTCTCTTTTCAGTCGCGGGATGAGATATTAGGCCTCCTTACAGGTCTTGCACCACCGGAACTGGCAGAACCATTTGATGCCGGAAGAATCGGTCTGATTATAGAAGGAAAAGAACATATCACGAAAATCTGCACCTGTCTGGATGTTACCCCGTATGTTGTACAAAAAGCGATTGAAAAAAGAACAGATCTTCTTATTGCCCATCATACGCCCATATGGACTCCCCTCACATCAATCAGCGGTGATGATGCCAGATTATTCTCTATGATTCTTCGCGCTGAAATGAATGTGTATGTCATGCATACCAACTGGGATCACGTTTCTGGAGGTGTGAATGATATTCTGGCCGATCTGTTGGGTCTGAAAGAGAGAGAGCCCATGACACTCGGTCTTGTCGGCTCATGTTCTGGTACTTTGGAAGATATCTCACGGATTCTCAGGGCACCTTTGCGTATCTGGGGAGAGGTTTCAGATATTCACAGACTTGCAATTGTTGCCGGTTCCGGCTTTGACAGCGCCCTTATCAGGGAAGCTCACTCCTGTGGGGCGGACGCGTTTCTTTCGGCAGAGCTTCGGCATTCGGTGTATCGTTCATCTCCGATTCCCCTTCTTGAGTCTACCCATTATGCCCTGGAATCTCCTGCAATGCGCGTTCTGGCTGAACATAATGGTTGGGAGTATATTGAAGACATGCCGGTGCTGCACTCCCTCTCATGACAAGTCCGATCGATGTTTTGTATGAGACAAATGTTCTTGATGAGCGGATGCGAAGGAGAATATCAGCATATTATCGTCATCGCGGTGAGAAAGCCCTTGAGATTGTAGATGATGACCGGGTCAAGCGGTATCGTGATTTCTTCGTTGTAGTCGGTGAGACCGGGGAGTATGTTGTTGAGGGTAACTACTGTTCCTGTGACGATTTTCTTCATCGGGCAAAAATATGTGCACATATTCTGGCTGTGTGTATTGCACGGGCGATTGGCAGGTATGAACTCATCGATCTCTGGTATTATCAGGATCTGAAAGAACAGGGAATTATCCCATATAGGATACAAACGGATATCTAAGGCATCGTAGGCAACCCTCATGATGGAAGATGAATATCAACTCGAATATTTTAAGTCCGAAGGTCTGACGCGTAACATTTGTACCTCGTGTGGAAAAGCATTCTGGACACGGGATCCAGATAGAACGGTATGTGGGGATGCTCCCTGTGAACCGTATCAGTTTATCGGCAATCCAATCTTCAGACCACACAGTGTGGATGAGATGCGGGAGGCTTATCTCTCATTTTTTGAAAAACAAGGCCATACCCGGATAGACCGGTACCCGGTAGCAGCACGGTGGCGTGATGATATCTATCTGACCATAGCATCCATTGCAGATTTTCAGCCATTTGTCACCAGTGGTGTAGTCCCACCCCCGGCAAATCCGCTCACCATTTCACAGCCCTGTATCCGGTTAAACGATCTTGATTCGGTCGGGAGGTCAGGTCGTCATCTGACTTGTTTTGAGATGATGGCTCATCATGCCTTTAACTCGGATGATAAGGAGATCTACTGGAAGGATAGGACCGTTGAACTGTGTGATCAGCTCCTGACATCGCTTGGGGCCAACAAGGAGAAGGTAACATATAAAGAGCATCCATGGATCGGGGGCGGGAATGCAGGTCCCAGTGTTGAGGTTCTGATTGGTGGCCTTGAGGTTGCAACTCTGGTGTTCATGAGTCTTGGAAAGCAGAAGACCGATAAACCCCCGATTGAACTGGAAGGAACTCCTTATTACCCGATGACGCTCCGGATTGTGGATACCGGCTATGGTCTTGAACGGTTTGTATGGGCATCACAGGGATCTCCGACTATCTATGATGCGGTATTTCCCGAGATGGTCAGTCATGTGATGCAGGAGGCAGGATTTGGTCACCGGCTACATGATCCTGATTTCATACGTATTCTTGGAGAAAATGCAAAATTTGCCGGTCTTATGGATATATCCGGGCAACGGATATTTGAACTTCGCCAGAAAGTTGCTGATAAAATCGGTATTCCGACCGACAAGCTGGAAAAGATGATCGCCCCGGTTGAGAGCGTCTATGCAATTGTGGATCACACCCGCTGTCTCTCGTACATGCTTGGAGACTGTATTGTTCCCTCCAATGCAAAGGACGGGTACCTTGCAAGACTGGTACTTCGCCGGACCCTGCGGATGATGCGGGAATTGAATCTTCCTGATGACAAACTTGGGGATCTGATCGAGCGTCAGATGAAGATTATCGGTCTTTCAAAGTTCGAGCAGGATCCTGATGTGGTGATGGAGATTGTTGACCGGGAGGTAGAAAAGTACCGAACGACCATGGAGCGGGGTGCAAGAACTGTTGAACGACTGGCACAGACGTATAAGAAGAAGTGTGAAAAGATACCGCTCGAAGAGATCGTCACGCTTTATGACTCGCATGGTATTCCCCCTGACATGGTTAAGGATCTTGCTACAGCTCAGGGAGCGGTTGTGGATCTTCCTGATGATTTCTACTCACGTATCGCAAATATGCACTCAGAGTCAGAAGAGGTTCAGGAGAAAAATCCACTCTTTGATTATCTTGATCGGCTGGCTCATCTTCCGGAGACGAGAAAGCTCTATTATGAACGTCCGGGTTCGATGGAGTTTGAGGCCCGTGCCCTTGAGATATTTGACGGTCAGTATGTGGTTCTTGATCAGACGCTCTTTTATCCTGAAGGAGGAGGACAGCCCGGGGATACTGGTCTTTTCCTGACACCTGACGGGCTGACGGTCCGGGTGTCTGATACCATCAAACTTGGAGAGTCCATTCTTCATCGGATTGACGGTGGTATTGTCCGAAAAGGTGATATGATTCGTGGTATTCTGGATGAAGACCGCAGATTATCCCTGATGAGGCATCATACGGCAACTCATATTCTCCTGCATGCAGCAAAGGAAGTTCTTGGTGCCCACATCCATCAGGCTGGTGCCCAAAAGGGTGAATACAGCTCACGAATCGATATCCGCCATTACAAACATATTACTCCTGAAGAACTGAGAAAGATCGAGGTGGTTGCAAACCGGCTTGTTATGGCAAACAGTGCTACTTCAATCGCCTGGGAAGACCGGACCGATGCGGAGCAGAAGTACGGGTTCTGTCTGTACCAGGGTGGTGTACCACCAGGTTCACGGATTCGTGTTGTAAAAGTTGCAGGTGATATTGAGGCCTGTGCCGGAACACATTGTGCTCATACAGGAGATGTCGGGATGATATCTATCATACGGGTAGAGCATGTACAGGATGGTGTTGAGCGGCTTGAGTTTGCCGCTGGAATCGCTGCTATACAACACAAACATCACCAGGAAGATCTTCTGAACCGATCAGCAGAAGCATTTTCTGTTCAGGTTGAGGCCCTTCCTGCAACTGCCAAACGGTTTTTTGAAGAATGGAAGGAGCAGAGAAAGGAGATAGAACGCCTTTCAGCTAGAATCAGTGAGATGGAACTGAAAAACCTCAAACCTGCTGATTATAACGGGGTATCAGTCCTTCTCAAACGACTGGATCTCCCAAATCCGGAACTTGTGAAGCTGGCAACAGGAATATCGGATACAGGAGGCATTGCCGTTCTCATTGCCAGGGGAGAGTCTGCCCGGGTGGTGGTTTCATCAGGTCAGAAGGATGTCCGTGCAGGTGATCTTATTGCAGCTGTCTGCTCGGTTCTTGGGGGGAAGGGTGGAGGAAAACCGTCACTTGCACAGGGAGGCGGACCGGATGTATCCAAAATTGATGATGCTCTCTCTGCCGGAGAGGAGTTCATAAAGAAAACCCTTCATGTCTGATAAAAAAGCCTCTAATTTTTCAGATCAAAAAAAAATTCTGTTGCTCTCTCCTGATGATGAACAGGCCCGGCTCATCGGGAAGGCAATCGCGAGTGAGACTGCTGGAAAGATCCTATCTTGTATGACCGGGAGGGAAGTGACTGCCATGATGCTCTCTGAAGAGCTGCAGACTCCTGTCTCAACCATCATGTATCATCTGGAAAATCTTGTATCTGCCGGCCTTATTGAGGTGAGCAGAACCAAATACAGTGTGAAGGGCCGTGAGATGAAGGTATACCGGCTTATTGATCAGGTCCTCATCGTCTCTCCAAAACCATTTGACATACAAGAAGTCCTCACGAAATGTGCAGCCCTTTTTTCTCTTCCTCTTGCTCTGGCTGCTCTTATGATATACGGGTTCATCCAAAAACCCTCTCAGGTTAAACTTTATGAGATGGATATGTATCCGGGTGGGGTGCTGAAAATGGAAGCAAATGTCACGTCATATGCAATGGAGCGTACGGCGGACTTTGCTCCGGCACCTATGGCAGCAATGTCACCATATACCGATGCAGCATCTTCAGTCTCACCAGTTCTTACAGATATGGCTGCAGGCATTCTGATCGTGGCAGCTGTGGTGATTCTTGTCGGCCTTCTTCTGGATTATTTTCATCGGAAATAAAAAATTTCCACGATGTATGTTCTGATACGAAACGTGTATATTGTACACATTCATTACTATCTGTCATGCAAGTCCACCGAATGGTCCTCGAGGTGATAGTATGTATCGCTCTGATGACCGGGATTATTATTGCCGATTCATCATGGAGTATCACGCTCACGGGTCCGGATGGAGAAATAACAGTCTCTCCTGCTGATCTTCAGAGTATTATTGAGAAGAAAGGAGTTGCCACTCAGATAAACGGACAGTCTTCTCTGGGTGCACCCCTTTGGAGAGTTACTGCTCTTGCCGATAAAGGGAAAACACTTGGTCCTGGAGATATTGTTCACATAACCGGAGAGACAAACCTGGACATTCCCTATCCCGAAATTGCAAAAAACGACAAATATCTGATAATTGATGAAAAGTCTGGTCCTGATCTTGTAATTAGGTCTGATCTTTCTGGAGAAGGTGTCAAAAAGATTACATCAATCGGGATTTCAACAACCGATGAATGGATCTTACATGTACGATCAGACGGAGTCGATATAGAGATTCCAAAAGAGAAATGGAAAGAACTGATCTTACACCATTCAACCGAGAAGGTCACAAATGCCGGAACATTTCGGGGTATTACTCTACCTGATCTCTTTGCATCACAAAATATTGTACCTGTCATAGATACAACAGTAAAGATTACCGGGCAGGACGGATATTCTACAGAAATTCCCTGGGAAACAATTGCAGGAACCAAGGATTACCTGATTGCAGATCAGCTGGATGGATCAGATCTGCCCAAGTATATTGTCGGCCTGTTTGCCCCTGACCTGCCGACGCCTGCATGGCCACTTATGCATATTAGTCCAGACTTTCCTGGAAATGATAGTGTTGGAAATATTAACGCTATCGATATCCTTTCATAATCATTTTTTCTTACCGAAAATGAGGATTGAGCAGGCTATACCAATCATCCCCGCCAGAAGTCCGAAGGGAGTCTGGGTTTTTGTCGGCGATGGAAGTACTGGAGTTTCAGGTATTGTTTGTGGTGGAGTATCTGGTTTGACTGGTATTTCCGTTGTTGGGAGTGTGGTGATACCTGTCTCCTCTTCACGGATTTCCTTTGTGACAGTAAACGGGTATTCACCAATATAGCCGTTTTTGTCAGACATGCTTACCTGATATTCACCTGGTGAAGAAACAGGAACTGTCGTTGAGAATTCTCCTGAGATATCTGCAAATGCTTTTTTTGTGATAATCTGCAGAGGTCCGTAGGTGAAATCATCAGGTCCGAAGACCCGCATGGTGAGTACTCCGTCACCAATCCCTCTCATCCGTCCGGATACTGTGAGTGCCTGGGAAAGAGGCTGTGATTTTGGGGAGGTAATGGTAATCTCATCAGATCGATCGGTGATCTGTACAATTCTTCTGATAACAGATGATGAACCCAGCTGGCGCTCAACAAACAATTCATTATCTGATACGATGGTATGGACCTCAACCTTATACTGTCCCCGCTCCAGGTGCCTGGTATCAAAATCAACCCTGAATGCCTGTGTCCGGTCAACGATAACCCTGGTTCTGGCAACTTCACCAGCAGTGTATTTTGAATAAAAAAGAACCAGGTCGAAATAGGAGTCCTCCGGAAATGATGTGGTGCCGGTCACCACAAGGGGATTTCCTTTCACTACGGTTTTTGGTGCATCTATGGTGATAATGTACCCCTGGACAAGACCGGTTGCACAGATAAAGAGCAGGGTAAGACCTATGAAAAGAAACCGGTAGAGCTGCATGTATAGAGTTCTGACGATCTTCTATATTGCGATAGTGCATAACGCTATTCACAACTCATCGCGTAAAAACTCCCTAAATGTCGGGCAATATCTTCCCCCAGTGTTTCAGAAACCCTGCTCTCAAGTATTGCATAATATTCAGGCGGGATGCAATGCAGACTCTCTTCCCCGCTCATGATAAGATCAACGAGATATCTGAGATCAGTGATCGGTAATCTCTCAATCCGTGCCTTGAAATCCTCATTACTTGTGGCATAATGGTTTGCAACCGGAGGCAGCAGGGATCGATATGGCATCCCTGAACCACTACATTGCTCCCCGGAGAATTCAGGAGCCATAATTTTCAGCAGCTCAATATCGCGAAAAGATAATTCACGGGGCATATGTACACATCAGTGCCCGAACCTATTAGTCCTGAAGGTAGTAATGCAATCAGAAGAAATCAGATATGTATGGTATCCATACCTTGGCAGGCCCGGCTTGGTATTCTATTGATTTGTTGTTCTATCCTGGTGTATATTACCAAACTGACGGTTATTGATAATCTCTCCGGAACGGTTGAGTATATCTTCAACTCGTTTGGATTTCTGTTTATCAATGTCCTCCTCGTCACTTTGGTGATCAATGAGCTTCTCTCACGACGCGCAAGAAATACCCGTCTTGAAAAACTGAATATGGTTATCGGGATTTTTTTTACCGAAGTTGGGAATGATCTTCTGAAACGAATGATTCATGCCGATCCTGATTGTCACTCGTTTGGTTCTTCATTTATCATGCAGGGCACGGATTGTCCAAATGAAACTGCAATGAAAAAAGCGGCATCCGTACACCGTTTTCAGGTTGATCATAACCGAATCAATTTTGTGGAAATTCAGGACTTTTTACAGGAAAAACGTAATTTCCTATTACGACTGATCGAAAATCCGGTCATGCTTGAGCACCAGAGTTTTACAGCACTTCTTCAGGCTGTGTTTCATCTCGCTGCTGAGTTAGGCCATCGCAAGGATCCGTCCTGCCTTCCACAATCCGATCAGATTCATCTTGCCGGGGACATCAGCAGGGTCTATCGTGCACTCACCTCTGAATGGATTTTCTATATGGGGTATCTGTACCGAAATTATCCGTATCTGTTCTCTCTTGCGGTTAGAACAAACCCCTTTGATCCATCCGCACAGATCGAGGTTGTCTGACCTTTCCGTACCAAAAATTGGGTGTGTTATGAGGATGATGATGGAGCCGGCGGTGTGTAGGTTCTGGTTCCAAGCTCCTTATCAAGCATATAGAGAAGACCCACTCCCTTTTCCTGGGTAATCATCTTCAGCTGGTCCAGGATTGTTCGTGCATTCTCCTCCTCCTCGACCTGTTCATTAACAAACCATTGTAAAAAGTTCACCGTTGCATGATCTTTTTCAGCAAATGACAGGGTTACCAGATCGTTGATAAGACCTGTCACCTTCAGTTCATGCGCCATCTGGGTTTCAAAGGCATCCTTTGCATCTTTCCATGTTGTAGGCGGTGCATCGATCTGACGCATGACTGCACGGCCGCCACGGGTTAGAACATAGTCAAATATCTTTAATGCATGATCCCGCTCTTCCATGGCCTGTACCCGTTCCCATGTTGCAAATCCCCGCAGACCGACTGAGTCAAACCAGGAAGACATGGAGAGATACAGATATGCGGAGTAGAGTTCCGCATTGATCTGGTCATTGAGCGCTTTTTCAACCTTTGGATTCATGCTGCCTGCAGATGCTGCAGGAGCTTTTATTTTCGGTGGCATGAGAGGTGATTATACCTGTTTATATTTTAAGGTGCAGGTATTCGGCCATTTGTGTGATAATCTACTTCCTTCTTACGTTTTACTTAAATACTTTCCAAATATCTTTTAAGAGTGACGGAAGGAAAGAGATTATACGGTTCACAAAGAAAGATAATTTGTTCGGATATTACCGGACCATCTCATCCGGTACAGATATATTCTGTGCACAGGGAGAAGTTACCATGAATCTTAAACGTCCTAATTCCAATGAGGCAGTCGGGACTGTAAATCGCTCACGTGATGTTGTTCCGATGTCTGGTATGTGTTCCCGTTGTGTGGACGGGTGTAAAGGAGCCTGTGATGTATGGCTTGCATCATTTCGGGGAAGAGAAGTTCTGTATCCCGGGCCTTTTGGTGAGGTCACTGCAGGGGCAGACAAGAACTACCCGATCGATTACTCTCACCTGAATATTCAGGGATATGCACAGGGAGCAAATGGTCTTCCTGAAGGCGTTGCAGCAAATCCTGATACGGCAGTTTTTGATGATGTCAATACAGAAACCGATTACGGCTGGGACATCAAGGTAAAGATGCGCGTTCCAATCTTCACCGGTGCACTGGGCTCTACTGATATTGCACGAATCAACTGGGAGCACTTCGCCGTTGGAGCAGCAATTTCTGGGATCACGCTTGTCTGTGGTGAGAATGTCTGTGGTGTTGATCCTGAACTGAAACTTGGTTCTGACGGAAAGGTTGTCTCCTCACCGGAAATGGATCGCAGAATCAACACGTACAAAAAATTCCATGAGGGATATGGAGAACTTCTCGTTCAGATGAACGTGGAGGATACCCGTCTTGGGACTGCAGAGTACGTTGCATCCAAGCACAACCTTGAGACCATTGAGCTGAAATGGGGGCAGGGTGCCAAGTGTATTGGTGGAGAGATCAAAGTAAGAAACCTTGAAAGAGCCCAGGAGCTGAAAAAACGCGGCTATATTGTTCTTCCAGACCCAACCAAATCAGACAATATTGCTGCATTCAAGGACGGCGCTATCAAGGAGTTTGAACGCCACTCACGACTTGGTTTTGTCTCAAAAGAAGGATTCCTTGAAGAGGTTGACCGTCTGAGGGGGATCGGCTTTAAACGTGTCACTCTGAAAACCGGTGCATACTCCATGAAGGAGCTTGCAATGGCTATCCGCTGGTCATCTGAAGCAAAGATAGATCTTCTGACCATCGACGGAGCACCAGGTGGAACCGGTATGAGCCCCTGGCCAATGATGAATGAGTGGGGTATCCCGACATTCTATATTCAGTCCCTTGCATACCAGATGGCTGAGGCATTAAAGAAGAAGGGAATGCGTGTCCCTGACCTTGCAATCGCCGGTGGATTTGCAGATGAGGCAAATGCATTCAAGGCACTTGCAATGGGTGCTCCCTACTTTAAGGCCGTCTGTATGGGCCGTGCCCTCATGATTCCGGGAATGGTAGGAAAGAATATTGAGAAATGGATCAAGGAGGGAGATCTTCCAAAGACCGTCTCGAAGTACGGATCCACCATCCCCGAGCTCTTTGTTACCTACGAGACCCTGAAAGAGAAGTATGGATCCCGGATGAGTGAAATTCCGGTTGGTGCAATCGGTATATACACCTATGCACAGAAATTCAGAACCGGAATGCAGCAGATTATGGCAGGAAGCAGGAACTTCTCCCTGAAGTCTGTAAGCAGAAATGATCTGATGGCTCTCACTCCTGAAGCAGCAGAAGTTTCAGGTATCCCCTATGTCATGGAAGCATACCGCGACCAGGCATGGGATATCCTCCTTGAATAAGCAATCAGATTTGGTCTAATCCACCATATATTCTTTTTATTCCAGTGGTCTCATAATTCATAGATGAGAGATCGTACAATACTCCCCGTCTTAGTCATCATTAAAATTTGATAGTAACTTATTTTCATCAATTCTAAGCATTTCAGAGGGAGAATATATGAGTACAGATAAGACTTCATTTATTAAGGTTCTGGTTTTCCATTGAGATGAAAAACGCAATCACCAGAAAACATCCGGCAACTAATATCTTTTTTTGATTTTGTTGCCAGAAGAGAAGAATCAGCATCTTCAGATTATTACTATTTTGGTGGATATGGATAAAGGCAGGTCTTTTTGATCTGGTTTCTATAATCTGTGAGAAGATTTGCTCGGAAGAACGGTTGATATCTCTACAAAACTTTTCATGCATCGATATCATAGGGTTGATCGAAATCTCGTTTGGCACGCGGTTATGGGAGACATTCCATATTAACAAATAAATGACCGAAATTACGCCTCAATTTTCATGATCAATAGCGATTTTTCGATTTTTTTAGGATCCTGGCGGCTGTCTGACCGGTGCTGAAAAACAGTACTGCGATAACGCATCGATGAGTTTTATAGCAACCTGATATCCGAGTTCAGGCTCCAATGACTCCAGCCAGATATAAAACCCGACCTTTGGGGGAGTCTTTCGTTCATACTTAAAGGTCCCCTGACCATCATAGACCATTTTGTAATACTCTTTCTTCTGGCGCGGCTTGAGGTAGATAAGGGGACTATAGTCCGGAATATCGGCGGCAAGAATGATCTTTGAAAACTGGGATTGCAGTTCTTCTCCATTGTACTCCTTATCCCGGTACACAAACCTGTACCGTTCACACAGGCGTCTGGCTGTTGAAGGAAAGAGCCTTCCAAACAGGATCTTCTTTACCAAAGTATGAGTCCGGTAGGGTGAGGGAAGATCTATGATTCCTTCTCCGCCCAGATGAGTGAAAACCCATTCCCGCTCCATGTCATGAAACTGTTTATACGGAAACGGTGCAGCGGTGATGAGATCAGTGGATAAGCAGGTCTTTCCTACAGGAAGAAATGGTTTCAGTGACTGCTTGTTCCATGTTCCTGCGATATGTTTCCTGAAATTATCGCACGAGCGGGTACAAAGAGAGATATGTTCTTCAGATCCTAAGACCTTTCGTCCGCCTTTGTAGTTGGTAAGGGGAAATGATGTCACCAGAATAAAAGTAACTGCCTTCTGGTTGAACAGATACCTGATGACCTGTTTTTTATAGTAGATCTCCTGAAGAAAATCCTTAAGATCAGAAGGGGATGTAACGACCTCAACAAATATTATTGACCCATCCGGTTTTGTCATGAGGAGATCAAACTCTGCAAGATCCTGTCCGTTCCCCCTGAGGGTGATGTCTCCGTTTCGTGAATAAAAAAAACCATTCTGACCGAGGGCAGGGAAAGGTTTTTTTCCTTTTACATCCCCCCCTTTGAGGACGACCGTCTTGATAGCATCAGTCTTGTCTGCGATATCAAGAAAGAGCTCATAGGTGATCATCTCAAACCAGCGCCCTTCTGCTGATCGCATGTAGGATATCTCGTCTGAAAAGAGATTTTTCTTCTCAAGCCGTGAAAGATGGCGTAATGCCCGTAGTGCATGCTCTCTTCGCGGCTGACACAGTTTATGATGTGACTCTATCCATTGTGCGAGATCATCCATTATTTTCTGACACTATCCTCCATATTCCGCTGGGTATGGTATTGTAAAAAATCATCCAGAGTATTTTTCCCTCTCCGGGGAGATGGACAATTCCTGTAAAACTACACCATGAAGACAGATATAAGTTATTCCCGCGCAGCACCTGATTTTTAATATGCGGAGTCATGAGACAAGATCTCAGTGGAACATCGGAATTTTCCTTGAGGTCATGGGAATTGACTGGGCAATATTTATATGTTAAAACATCATTCTAATACTGCTACAGATCAGTGACTAACGGGGTTCGTAGCTCAGTTAGGCAGAGCGCCTGGCTTTTAACCAGGTGGTCGGGGGTTCAAATCCCCTCGAGCCCGCTCCACGACAGTTGTGGTCTTTTGTGCAGACTTTTTACCGAGAAGCGTTTCCAGGGGGTATGGCGTGACCGCCGAGCTGAACGTACTGAAACATGAGATGGTACCAGAACACAGTATCATGAGCGAAGAAGACGTAAAAAACCTTTATGCTCGATACCAGATTGGACCCGAACAATTGCCGAAGATTTATCATGACGATCCGGCAGTATTGTCAATAGGGGCCAGAATTGGCGACGTAATTAAAATCGTCAGAAAAAGTATGACTGCCGGCCGTGCAGAATCCTACCGTCTGGTAGTAAGACGACCCAAAAAATAACCTTCCGGGGCTGATCTGTTGATAGATTTACGTATACTTTCTCAGGCTTACTTTTCCCGTGAACACGTTGCCCGTCACCAGCTTGACTCATATAATCATTTTCTTCTCAACAATCTCCAGAAGGTCGTTGATGAGCAGCGGGTCATTGAGACGGATATTGAGTCACGGGGGAAAGGGAATGAACCGGTCTCTGTAGAACTTGGAGACCTGAAAATTTTAAAACCGCTGGTTCGTGAAGCGGATGGGTCTCAATCGGAGCTTTATCCGGGGGAGGCACGGCTGCGGAACATCACGTATGCAGCACCGATTCAGCTTGATCTGACTCTTGTTCAGGGTGGAGTCAGACATGAACCGGTGACTGCGACGATTGGGCAGCTTCCGATCATGGTAGGGTCTGTTGCCTGCAACCTCTATGGCATGACCGATGAGGAGCGGATTGCCCATGGAGAGGACCCGCTCGATCCGGGTGGCTATTTTATTGTGAACGGAACTGAGCGTGTGCTCATGACGCTTGAAGATCTTGCCTCAAACAAGATCATGACCGAATATACCGAGCGATATAATGAGCGTATCTATGTTGCAAAGGTATTCTCCCAGTTCCGTGGATATCGTGCTCTGGTCGTCGTTGAGCGGAACCGGAAGAACCTGCTTGAAGTAACATTTCCCTCCGTTGCCGGTCATCTCCGGTTTGTCGATATGATGCGGGCTCTTGGAATGACCAGTGATGCCGATATTGTCCGTGCAGTCTCAACCGATGAAGAGATCCTCACCTTCATGATGCAGAACCTGGAGGAGAGCGAGTGTGAGACGGTGGAATGCGGGGTTATGTATGTCGGTAAGAAACTGGCACCCAACCAGACCCGTGATTATCAGCGCAAACGAGCTGAGTTTGTCCTTGATAATTATCTCCTTCCCCACTTAAACTACCTGATGCCCCGGACCGTGAACGAAGAGGATGAGGAGTGCATGAAGATTGTGCATTCTGTCCGGCTTGCAAAGGCTCACTTCCTTGGTCGTATGGCAGAAGCCTGTTTTGATCTGGTTCTTGACCGTCGTCGTATCGATGACAAGGATCACTATGCAAACAAGCGGCTGAAACTTGCCGGTGACTTAATGGAAGACCTCTTCCGTATTTCCCTGAACCGGCTGACCCGTGATGTCAAGTATCAACTGGAACGTGCAAGTATGAGGCATCGTGATCTCTCCATTGCAACGGCAGTCCGCGCTGATGTGCTGACCGAACGTCTTCTTCACCCGCTTGCAACCGGGAACTGGGTTGGAGGACGGACCGGTGTGTCCCAGTTGCTTGATCGTGTTGATCACATGAGTGTGTTATCACACTTACGAAGAGTAATATCCCCATTATCACGGTCCCAGCCGCACTTTGAGGCCCGTGATCTCCACCCGACCCAGTGGGGTCGTATCTGTCCAAGTGAGACCCCGGAAGGACCAAATTGTGGTCTGGTGAAAAACTTCGCCCAGATGGTGGAGATTAGTAAAGGTGTCCAGTCGGATGAGGAGATCATCCGGATGCTCTATGGCATGGGAGTTGAGAGAATAGGAGTTGAGGTCTGATGATCACCACAAAATCACGGGTTTTCGTCGACGGAGCACTTATCGGGCTGGTAGATGATCCAAAGGCCCTGGTAACCCAGATTCGTTCTTTGAGACGACAGGGTGTCATCTCGACTGAAGTAAACTGCTCGTATAAGGAATTTAACGGGGATATTATCATTCACACTGATCGAGGCCGGGCACGAAGGCCTCTCATTGTTCTTGAAAACGGCGCTCCGATCATTCCTGAGGAAGAAGTTCAGAAGCTGAAGAACAAAGAGATCGAGTTTTCTGATCTTATCAAAAAGGGATATATCGAGCTGATTGATGCGGAAGAAGAGGAAGATCTCAACATCGCCATCAAGCCGGAAGACATTACTCCCGAACATACGCATCTTGAGGTTGATCCTTCGCTCATTCTGGGAATAGGAGCAGCACATGTTCCTTTCCCTGAACACAATGCATCTCCCCGTGTCACCATGGGAGCAGGAATGGTCAAGCAGGCACTTGGATTTGGCTGTGCAAATATGAAGCTCCGGCTGGATACCCGTGCACACCTGCTCCATTATGTGCAAAAACCTCTTGTATACACTCAGACCTCTGATGTTATCGGATCTGATGACCGGGCGGCAGGTCAGAACTTCGTCGTTGCTATCCTCTCGTATGAAGGATATAACATTGAAGATGCTCTTATTTTTAATAAGGCATCCATCGACCGCGGTGTCGGGCGTTCACATTTTTTCAGGACTTATGAAGGAGAAGAACGCCGGTATCCGGGAGGGCAGATAGACCGCATTGAAGTTCCGGATGAGGATGTAACCGGGGCACATGGCGCTGATTATTATGCAAATCTTGACGAGGACGGGATCATTAATCCGGAGACCATTGTCAGGGAGAAGGATGTCATCATCGGAAAGACCTCCCCGCCCCGGTTCCTGGAAGAACCAACCTCTGAGCTGATCACCGTAGAAAAACGCCGGGATACCTCAGTGACCATGCGTTCAAACGAACATGGTATCGTTGATACGGTTATTCTGACCGAAGGAGAGAATAACTCCAAACTTGTCAAAGTCAGAACCCGTGATCTCCGTATCCCGGAAGTTGGTGACAAATTTGCATCCCGTCACGGACAGAAAGGAGTTGTCGGCCTTATTGCACCGAGTGTGGATATGCCATTTACCGCCGGCGGACTGACTCCTGATCTGGTCATCAATCCGCATGCCATCCCGTCACGTATGACGATAGGGCATATGCTTGAGATGCTTGGTGGAAAAGTCGGCTCCCTTGAGGGACGGCGGATTGCGAGTACAGCATTCTCCGGGGAACGTGAAGAGGATCTTCGTGCATCTTTGAAAAAGTTTGGATTTTCACACACCGGTCGTGAGGCTATGTGGGACGGGATCACCGGCAGACGGTTTTATGCAGACATCTATATCGGAGTTATCTACTATCAGAAGCTCTACCACATGGTGTCATCCAAGATGCATGCCCGTTCCAGAGGTCCGGTGCAGGTTCTTACCCGCCAGCCGACAGAAGGTCGTGCCCGTGAAGGAGGTCTTCGTTTCGGAGAGATGGAGCGTGATGTCATGATCGGTCATGGTGCAGCCATGGCTCTGAAGGAACGTCTCCTTGAAGAGTCCGACAAGGTCACTGAGTATGTATGTGCCAGGTGTGGTATGGTTGCCATGCTGGATCGCAAACAGAATATTACCCGATGTCTCAATTGTGGCAGTGAGACCGATATCTACCCGGTCGAGATGTCGTATGCATTCAAATTACTCCTTGATGAGATGAAGAGCATGACCATAGCTCCCCGTCTCATTCTTGAGGACGTTGTATAAGGAGGAGAGAAGCAATGCCAAGTCCTAAACGGATCGGGAAGATCGAGTTTGGTCTCCTCTCCCCGAAAGAGATCCGACAGATGAGTGTCCGAAAGATCATCTGGGCGGATACCTATGATGATGACGGGTTTCCGTATCCCCAGGGTCTGATGGATCTGCATCTTGGGGTGATTGACCCTGGTCTCCGGTGCAAGACCTGTAGTCAGAAAGCAGGTGAATGCCCCGGACACTTTGGTCATATCGAACTTGCAAAACCAGTCATCCATGTCGGATACACACGGCTTATCAGAAAGCTGCTCCGTGTCACCTGCAGAGAGTGTGGTCGTCTGCTTCTGTCTGATGAAGAGATTGAGAAGATCATCGGACCGGAAGAGGAGATGGGAAGTGACTCGGTTAGTGAGAAGGATGTCAAAAAGGAGTGTATCTGTCCGCACTGTGGTGAGCAGCAGCTCAAGATCAACTTTGAAAAACCGACCACGTTCGCTGAGATTACAACTGATGAACGGGGGAAGAAGGTCGAGAACAAACTTACCCCGGCAGATATCCGTGCCCGGCTTGAAAAGATCCCTGATGATGATCTGGAGAAGCTTGGGATCATTGGAAGTGTGGCACGTCCTGAATGGACTATTATGACCGTCCTTCCGGTCCCGCCGGTCACCATGCGTCCATCCATCATCCTGGAGAACGGTCAGCGTTCTGAAGACGATCTGACTCACAAACTGGTTGATATCATCAGGATTAACCAGCGGTTCAAGGAGAATCAGGATGCCGGAGCACCACAATTAATCATTGAGGATCTCTGGGAACTGCTCCAGTACCACGTAACTACCTATATTGACAACGAAGTTGCCGGGTGCCCTCCTGCACGGCATCGGTCCGGCCGACCGCTCAAGACTCTCTCTCAGCGTCTGAAAGGAAAAGATGGGCGTTTCAGAGGAAGTTTATCCGGCAAGCGTGTGAACTTCTCGTCACGTACTGTCATCTCTCCTGATCCTAACCTGTCAGTGAATGAGGTTGGTATTCCCCAGAAGATCGCGAACGAAATGACGATACCGGTTCAGGTTACCGCCTTTAATATTGATGAACTCCGCCGGATTGTCAGGGTCGGTCCTGAGCGGCCAACGCTCCGTTCACCCTGTGGTGCAAATTATGTCATACGACCTGATAAGCGCCGCATCCGTTTGGTAAAAGGGACCGGCAACGATGACGGGAATCTTGACTTTGTTGCTGATCAGCTTGATGTCGGGTGGATAGTTGAGCGTCATCTTCGTGATGGCGACATTGTGCTCTTTAACCGGCAGCCCTCTCTTCACCGGATGTCAATCATGGCACATTGGGTCAGGCTCATGGATGGAAAAACATTCCGTCTGAATCCGGCTGTATGTCCTCCATATAACGCAGATTTTGATGGTGATGAGATGAACCTGCACATTCCTCAGACCGAAGAGGCCAGGGTGGAAGCAGCGATGCTCGCAGCGGTGCAGGAGAATATTCTCTCTCCACGGTTTGGCGGGCCGATCATCGGTGGTATCCATGATCATATATCCGGGATATTCCTTCTGACGCACACCCTCCGGTGGTTTACCAAGGAAGAGACCATTGATCTCCTCAAGAATAACCGGATAGAACGTCTGGGAGAACCAGGGAAGGTTGAAAACGGCATAAAATACTGGTCCAACAAACAGATCTTCTCCAAGATCCTCCCTGATGATCTGAACATGGTCTTCCGTGCATCATCCTGTAAGGGCTGTGAAGAATGTCAGCGGGTTAATTGTGAACGTGATGCCTATGTGCAGATCATTGATGGGGAATTAAAGTCAGGTGTTATCGATAAAAAAGCGGTCGGTGCGTTTGACGGTGCAATTCTCCATCGTATTATCAGACAGTACGGCTATGAGCGTGCGGCCCGGTTCATTGATGATATGACCCGCCTCTCGATTCGTGCAATCATGCATGACGGGTTTACCTTTGCGATCGACGATGAAGATCT
>NZ_DAONKG010000004.1:0-27343 GCF_035406105.1 Methanospirillum sp. | reverse complement strand
TGTGTATCCGGATATCATGGTTGCTGATTATTCTCTTCTGACCAGAAAAGGGGAGAGAGTACGGTCGGTCCATGAGAGTCCTGTTGTATTACCCTCTTGTCCCTCACCGGATGATGAGGATGCGTTTGCCGAGATGTTTCATGGATTTCGCCAGATTCTCAGGGCACTCCGGGACATCCGGGTATTCGGTCATATCATCCATCTTTATGATCCGACTCCGGTTGAACTTGAACTTGTGTCAGGGAATAAGAACCTGCTATTTTTGCACAATCCAACCCTTGTCAGTCTTGAGGAGCTTTTAGAGCATACGTCAGATCTTATCATTCAATCAGAAACAATACCGTTTGTTGATGATCTGATGGACCGGTTCCAGGTCAGAACCCTCATCCTCTCTGATGCATCTGAACCGGCCCTCATGGATGTGCTACCGTATGTGGATACGGATCATCTGAAGGTAGCAGGGTATGGTGTCGGCCCTGAAGAAGAGTACTGGAAAAAAGTAAAGGAGTCAGCGATTATTTTTGTATAGTGTCAGAATACCGTGCAATCTCCTCAAACCACCGGTTCTTTTTCAGGAAGTACAGGAGAATCTTATCTTTGAGAGTAAAGTTGAAAAATCCCCCCGCCGCATTGGGATGACCTCCGCCCCCAAACTCCCTGGCAATTTTGTGGGAGATAGGGGGGACAGATCTGATAGAGAACTTTCCTGACCGTGAGACGAGGATCTCAATATCTGATCCAAGTTCTTTTCTTAGATATGCAGCGGTTTCACTTGGATACCCGAACATCGGGGTGACAACGGTGCGATATTTTGTTCCGAGAATACTTGCTGCACGCTTTGTCCGTTCCATGACACGATTCATCTCACGCATGATGTCCTCATATTCACTTCTTATCTTCTTGTCATCAAAGACACCCAGCATGAGCATATCACGGACATGTTCCCGGTTTTCATGACGCTGGAGGACAAGACCGAGAACTCCGGAGCGTGGATCCTGGTGCTTCCAGAGGTCATAATCGCAGACGACGAGTGCTATCTCCTGGGTGATTACATCATCCGGTGTCAGATCACTGGCACAGATGCCGCATGCACACCGGCCAGTATCGATGTGGAGGAGGTCAACGATGCTTCTCACGATACCAATCTCATCCTCATGCCACCGGTGATGATCACGCCATTCAACTCTCCAGCCTTTTTGTTTTAATTTTTTAAGATGCTGCTCAATTCCTTTCCTATACGACAGGTCACTAATAGAGAGCGTGTCCCCTTTGCCTGCAATCTGGGAGATGATATCCAGATACATCGGGAATTTTCCGACCGAACTGAATACTGTGTACACTCCTTCGTTCCTGAATCTGATCCGGTGGACTGCATCAGCGCCAACTGCGTCAAAATCATTATGGGTGAGATGAACTACTTTTGCTGTCCGGAGAGCGATATCGGCCTGTATTTTTGTGATATTTGGTTTTGCACTCCGTCTCCTGAAAAACATCGGGATAATGTCGGTGTTCAGATACCTTAAGGGACGTGGTATAGGTCTTACAGGTCTCCGTATACGTACATGGGATTGAGATTCAAATAACAAGTATTAATTAGGCATGAGTGTAATCTGTATAGTCGCGCCTCAGTAGCTCAGACTGGGAGAGCGCCAGACTGAAGATCTGGTTGTCCCCGGTTCAAATCCGGGCTGAGGCATAGAAATCAAAGTATAGTACCTTATCAATAAGGTATGAATTTTTTTAACAACATCATTTTTATTTTCAATTTTTTATAGTATTAATCGCTATTGATAGTTAGAATGGTTCATACCATCGTGATTTTTTATAATGTATCGCTCAGCTGTACGAGTGCTTCAAATCATATTTTATCGTATACTGATTTTCTATTGTCCGGCACTGATTAGAAAAATAACTAATGTATCATCCCGGATAGCCATAATAATCTGATATGTCCCAATTGCCTATTTATATCATGGGTCAGATCCTTTCGGTTTGGTCTATGGGATGATATGCTGATATGGTTTTCACAAATTGTTGGTAATATTTCGTATATCCGCGTTTTAGTTAATGAATCTAATTTTTGAATCTCTCTTTCAGCATGGTTGGTATATTGAAGATCATACATTACATGAAACCCGATTTCTTACCACATTCCTTGTGAGAAATGGTTACACCCTTTTCGTACTCTTCCAGGCCACTTTTTCCTGCTTCTTCTCCTGGGGATAATTCATCATCTCATTATAATAATATACGAAACGGTTTATTACTTCAATTGGACCTTCATCTGGCTTATTCTTTAATTTCTCAATCTTTTGTAAAAGAGATCCGGGGATTTCTACAGATATACTCATAATATTTTTATCTCACTGTATTGTCGCCAACTTTTCATCGTACCGACTTTTTTATACAGTTGCCTTAGTTTTTTTGAAGTCCGGATTTTGGGATTTCACGAAGAATCGATAATTTTTCTTGACACATGGCTGTATTTCGCCCCTATTCATCTGGATACGAAACCGATTCAGGTAATGTCATACTGATCCGTTGTATCTTTCAACCATCTGAATCTGCTTTTTTTATATTCCGCTCCATGCAAGGTATCTGTCATCAGTCAGCCAAGGCTGTCAGATAAATCATCACAAAGGACGACCAGGTAACTCCGGAGGGTCCAGGATGGAATAAACACAATTTCATAAGGCTATTATGACACGAATTTGCTTTTTAACAAAGATTTTTGCACTTATTCTGGTTTCAACATGCATCTTTTTCATTCAGTCAAGCAGTGCTGATAGAAATGAGAGTTCATATCTCCTTGCTTCAGATTCGAATCCCGACTATGATACGGTCTTTCCGGATGATGAAATTCGTGAGATATATATCACCATCAGCCCTGAATCCTGGACCGAAATGCAGGAAGACATGAAGACCAAGTATGGGGAGTTTGGGGGCGGGAGTATGCCCGGACCCGGAAGAATGGGTGCTCCGGGTGAAAACATGCCTGATTTTAATAGACCCGCAGGAATGAATCTGGCAAAACCACCTTATGAAAACGGTCCTGTTTTTCTAAATCAGGAAGATCCGGTATATGTCCCTGCAACTATCTCATTTCAGAACGAAACCTGGAATCATGTGGGAATCAGGTATAAAGGAGTAAATTCCCTGATGACTGCATGGAGCGAGGGAATCGGGAAGATATCCCTGAAAGTGGATATGGATCACTACGAGGATGAGTTCCCGGATACAAAAAATCAGAAATTTTTCGGGTTTAAAGAACTGAACCTGCAATCCGGAATGTCAGATGCTTCTGTCATACGGGAGAAACTGGCACCTGAAATCTTTCATGATGCAGGGGTGATCGCCCCTGAGACCGCTTTTTACAAGGTATTCATAGACAAAGGAGATGGATTTGAATATTTCGGCCTCTATACCCTCGTTGAAAGCATTGATGATACCGTAATTAAAACCCAGTTCTCAAACGGAACCGGAAATCTCTATAAACCGGAGGGAGAAGGTGCAACCTTTGCATCCGGAAAACTCAATCTCTCTCACTTTGAGAAGAAAACCAATGAAGATGAAGAGGATTACTCTGACATCGAACAACTTTATCGCACCCTGCATTCAGAGACACGAACTGAAAATCCTGAATTGTGGCGATCAGAACTCGAGTCAATCCTTGATGTCTCTGAGTTTCTTATCTGGCTGGCAACCAACACGCTTATCAAGAACTGGGATACGTATGGGGGAAATGCACGGAATTATTACCTGTACAATAATCCGGATACCGGGACATTCAGCTGGATCCCCTGGGACAATAATTATGCATTCATGGATGGTATGGGGAAAACCTTTGGAGGTGATGGCCCTCTCGGGATGAATAAAACACCGGGTTTCGGGTTTGCACCGCCTGAAGGGATGAACATGTCTATGCCCGAAATGCAGGTATCTGGACAAGGGTGGGGGCCGGATGGAATGAATAATCCGAACCAGTCTGGTTTCATGCCACCGGGAGGGATGAACATAACCATGCCTGGAATGGATGGGCAATTCGGCCCAGGTATGGGAATGGGTGGCAGTGTATCCTTTTCAATGGAGAATGTGACCGACAGATGGCCGCTTATCAGGTACCTTATGGATGATCCTGAGTATCATGCACAATATGTTCAAATTCTAAAAAGAGTGGCTGAATCCAGTTTTCATCCAGAAAAGCTGGAAATGATCTGTGATCACTACCATGATACCATTGCATCATCAGTAATCGGATCGGATGGTGAACGAGAAGGATATTCCTATCTTACGAATGAATCAGATTTTGATGCTGCTTTTGAAGATTTGAGGGCACACATCAGATCCCAATATGAAAAGGCAATGGAGTATGTAAAATCTCAATCAAATACATAAAATCCCTTTCTCTTTTGCTCCTCCTCACTCTTTTGGAGAAGAAAATCATCGACATCATTTTCTTCTCAAAAAAGACATTTATTCTGATAATATTGGATTCAGAACCTTCACTCAAGCGGAAGATCTTCGATATAATCGATGATATCCATCATGAATCCAAACCTGACCGGTTTTTTGATTTCCTCATAATAACTCTTATTTTGGTTAATGTAGCCCTTATCTTCCTGGAATCATACCGATCTATCTATGAACAATTTCGCGAAATCGCTACTTTCATTGAAATTATAACAGTCCTGGTCTTTACCATTGAATATATATTGAGAATATGGACATGTACCTGTTACACGGATTATCGTGATCCGGTGAAAGGAAGGCTCAAATATGCATGTACTATCTACATGATTATCGACCTAATCGCAATTCTTCCCTTTTACGTTGCACTCCTTTTCCCATTTCATCCAAGGGTCGTTCAGTTCTGTAGATTATGCAGAATTTTCAGGATATTCAAACTCCTACGTTATTACAGTACAGTCGATGTCATCTTCTCCGTCCTCGTTAAAAAAAAGGATTATATCTTCTCGATCATCCTCATTCTCTTCACCTTTCTTATCTCCTCCACCTTTGTCATGTACACCGTTGAATCTGAAGCTCAACCAGAAAATTTTGAAGATTTTGATAATGCCCTGTGGTGGGCGGTCGTCACTATGACAACGGTCGGATATGGAGATGTGTACCCGGTCACTCATATCGGGAAAATGTTTACTATCGTGATGTTACTACTTGGAATTGGAATTATTGCGCTTCCAACCGGTATTATTGCATCAGGATTTCTTGATGAGATGAGGATTCGGAGTGAACATGAGGAATACAAAAGAATTCCTTCGGTAGCCGATGAGCTGAGAAAAATACATGAGTTAAAAACCGACGGAGTTATTTCAGAAGAGGAGTTCCTGGAATTAAAGAAGAGAATACTTCTGCAACATGAAAAGGAGATGAATCGCCGGTAAATCATCCCCGGATCTCTCACGAACATCGATGAAAAAGGCAATTTCAACAGACCTTATCAGAGGTTTATTCAGTTTTTCCAGGAGAGAGATGAAGATGACGGGATTCTTCGACCGGTCTGGTGTCTGAACCCTGACTCTTTTTCGGGATGACCGGAGGTCCCTCTTCATAGGTAATTACAATATCCGCTGAATCCCGGATAAAATCTATCTCAAGAATATCCACCTGTGTAATTACAAGTCCGGTTCTTTCTCTTAAATCTTCAATTAACCGGTCATGTTCATCGGCTCTGACAAGATCAATCTTCTCATACTTAATCAGTTTCTTCTGTTCATATCTGAACCCCCATTTCTGTTCAAGAATAAAGAGCACAGCAATGATCACAGAGTCAGAGAGGCATAATTTCATAATATCCCCGCCATTATAGAGGATTGAGTTCATGATAGGCAGAGCAACCATGACAAAGAGGTAGGTCATCTCCCGGATGGGAACAGTATCGGTCCGGTACCTGAGAACAGAAAACAAAGCAAAGAGACCAAACCCAACTCCGATTGAGAGTTCTACCGATGTAAAAAGTCCCATCACCAGGTATATGACAGTTGAGAATGCCAGGAATGTAAATATGTAATCCTTGGCTCGTTTTCTCGGGTAATAGATCCATCGTGCGATGATTACCGCTGCAAGAAGATTGATGAGAATTCCGGCAAGGAATGAACCATAGGTATCGGTTACCATAATACCGGTCCTCCATTGGTAAGTTTATTCAGAATCCGCAGAACCATCCGGAAGTTGTTATGTTTCACAAAATCGCCATACAACAGGGATATTCCAATGCAGTATTTAGAAAATCCCCGTGGTCGTAATCTCATCATATTCAGATATTCAAGGGCAGGAGACCTGGTATGATCAGAACTTCTCTTTATTTCAGCGATGACAATGCTTGGGAGCAGAATATCCGTTGAACCAGAACGAAATGATAGATCGATATCAAGAGTGATCCGTTCTGGATGAACTGCAGATACAAGTGTAATTCTTCTGTATTCGTTTATCAACACCGGTTTATATTGTGAGTAGTCAAAGGGGAAACATGAAGAGAGAAATTCACGGATATCTGATTCCAGTCTGGTGACCAGCCCTTCGGTCTGCAGACGGTGTTTAATCGTCAGACCAGTATTCTTCTTCTCCTTTACCTCGAGGAACGTGAGTTCAGAACCGATATAGGACCGGGTTCTTACTTTGTACCGTGGTTTTCGCCCGTTATGATGAGCGAGGTATAACTGGAATTCCGGAGAGTCATAGTATGTTGTTGAATAGGTCTGAACCTGTTTTCCATCCACTTCAACGATGTAGTACTTTTCCTGAAGGTACTCGAGGAGATCGAGAGCCTGATGTGTGGTGAGCAGGTATTTTGATTCTTTCCGGTTTTGTAGGATTGCATGAGAAATATTAGAAATATCTACCGGCCTGAACCTTGAGAGAATGGTATCCAAGGTTGGATGAATCTGATCTTGAGTTGATGTCTTAGTTTCGAATATTGGTTCAAGGGTATGGGATTGAATATTTTTTATCATTAGTATCTGTCCTTTCCATGGGAATTGAATTGTTCATAGAATCCGTAGGTTATCATGGGTTTGTATGGGGATCCTTCATTGATGAGATGGCACTTGTGAGATGGTAAGTGATTATCAGGAGGAATTGAAAAATATTACAGAACTAAAGAGTTGGATATTTGATAAAGTTGTAAGAAATTCATTAAATGAGGATTCTTGTTCCCTGCTTCATCGAATCCTCTGAGCCACCCTTTACACCTCCCAGTCCAAGTATGAGGTCAGGGACTGTTCACTCCGCATTTTCCGATCTCAACCGGAAAAGATTTCATTAAAAGATCTGAACCGTGAAAAAATGCCCTCCTCTTATGCCTGAAAGAAATGGAGATAATTCATCCTTTGGTGACCAGATTAAGGCGGGATTCTACCGAGTGATATAATCAGGTAAACAGATCCTTTCTCCACAAATGGAGAAGGAACGATTCTCTGAAGATGGTCATAGAAAGAAGAGTAATGGATTCACAATTCTGGGATTTAATACTCATCTCCCTCTCCTGATACAAGTAATTGTTTCACGTGAGAAACAGGATCGCTGTCAGTGGTCGCAAGGAGACATCTAAATTCCCCTTAATCATCTTTATTTTCTGAAATAAGGGCATATTCTAAAGTTGAATAATCTCTAAAAACCTATCTTGTAATTTTGAACTTATTTTCAAAATAAAGGCGATTTTCTTATGTTAATATCAAACCCCTATAACATCACCACGAAGTGCCTTATAAATACGAAGGTACCATCATGATCCCCCTCTATGAGGGCGTTGAAGAAACCCAAAACACTCATTTAAATGGGAGACTTTAAAGAGGAACTTTTTTGAGGTAGATCGACATAATGCCAGATAAACCCCCTTCACCCTCGTCTGGTTGAATATTTCGGATCGTGTCTGACTGGGATTGCTGTTATTGGGGTGTTGTATAAACAAAAAGCAAAACACGACAATTTCGGGGCTGAATCAGAAACATCTCATTTCAATCAATGACTCTAGTACACGAAAACAATTTATTTTTTCCTCATGAGGTTTCTGTGTTCTCATGATACTGCCTGGGTAATACGGAGTAAAAATTGAATTAAAAGGATAGATATGGTAAAAAAAGAGACTGAACGGATATTGCCAAAGGTCAATGCATTGAATCCTGATGAATATCCTCAAATAACTCATCACATTACTCCTTACATGGAATCTATTTCCTCTGTTCTACCCAATTCTCCTTTAAAATCAGGAGGTTTTTTTCACTCTTTCATAAGCAAAATACAATAATTAAACCTGCTCCCGTGCCATCCCTTCTCAACAAACCCGATCTTACCGGCCAGGTCCCGGACTGTTTGTACTCTCTGGAAATGCGGATCCCGGATCGTTTCTTCAATGAGAAGCATTCCATCGGATTTCAATGCTCCATATATCTCCTGCATCGCTCTTTCACGGTCCGGAATCTCACCAAGAACAGTAACCATCACGATCCGGTCGTACTGATCTTTCCCGAGTTTTCCTTCTCCGATGCCACCCTGCAGATATCTGATATTTAATAACCCCTCTTTCTTTGCCCGTTTTCTTACCTCCGCAAGCATCCCTTCCTGAATATCCATTACGGTAACATCCCCGGCCGTTCCGACGATCTTCGCAACCGGAAGTGCAACTCTTCCCGGACCACACCCTGCATCAAGAACCTGCATGCCCGGAGTGACATCAAGAAATTCAACCGTCCTTCGTGTCCGTCCGTTCATCCATGCAAACGGTGGATCCAGCATCCATTTCATCCACACCGGACAGGGAAGTAATCGTCGCTCTGATGCATACCGCCATCCACCGGAAAGGATGATGATCACCAGAATGAGAATACCAATGATTATGAAAATTTCCATTATCTGAACTACTAAGCATCAGAAAGCAATAAATACATCTTCAGGTCAGGAGGCTATTCATTTTTCAATCGGAACTGAAAAAAGAATATGAGAAATCCTGATTCAGGCACGAGTGAACGGTCCGAACTCATTGGATTCAATACCAGTCACTGTTCCTGATTCATCTGCAATAAACGTCAGATATCCCACCAGATCATCCGGATTTGGGAATGAGAGGTACCAGGTGTTATCTGTCCAGTGGACCAGGTTCCCCTGGTATCGGTTTGGCCCTAGTCCCATTGTCATATGTTCTGTATCCGGACCCTGGCCTATCTGAATGGTACCATACCGATCACTCGTATATATTCCTTCGATTGCCCCAGGGCTGATCGTCATAGGCCCTGGGTTTCCGAGTCTCTCCGGATTTTTAATCAAAGAGTTCCATCCTTTCTGGTTGCGTACTTCAAGTGCCTGCAGATCATTCCCGCTCCTGCCGATGTACCGTTCAAGAAACTCATCCCGTACCGCTTCAGGAAATGCCGTCAGCTGCTTGTTTGCGATAACCACAATCCCACTCTTCTTCCCCGGAATAAGAACAACAATTGAGCGGACACCATCAAGTGCCCCGTTCTTCTCAATCACCCGTTCATCAAGGAAGTGATATGAGTCACAGCCAGGACCAACCGCCCCGTTTGAATCATGAAGGGGACCGGATGGGCCGGCGGCAGGAAGTGATGCTTCTTCGAAAGGAATTATCTCCAATGTTCCATCAGCAATACTGGCATGGCCGGTACTATGATTATTATCTAGGACAGGTTTCATATCTGGCTCCTGAACGTCTCATTCCAAGTGGCACTATCCGTCGTTCATCGATAAGGCACTCCCAGCTCTTCCCATATGCCTTTGCCGCAACTTCACCTGCTATGAAATACCCGGTATTGGAGTAGAGGTATCGTTCCCTGAACCCTGCATCTGACTCAAGGAACCGCATCCGGTACAAAATCTCAACATTGGAATACCCGAGTCTCCCGAGCAGTTCTCCATCCCGGCAATAGAAAAGAGATATTTATACGTGAATTGGTGACTGGATATCTGATTGTGTCCCCCTCATAGGTTCCCTGACCGGCGTGTCTGCCCGTTTGCCATCCCACTCAGAGAACTGGTGAAGGCATACGGTCAGGTCGCGGGTGAAGGCAAAGTATCCGATCTGAGTACTCCGGCAGAGTTTCATCGCCATGTCCATGAGCCCGCGGGGATCAGGCCGTTCCTCACCAAGCCAGATATGAAAGATATTGCCGCCGTCAACGATCGGGAAGAAGACATGCTCTATCTCTGCACGGCGTGCAAGGGTGATGTCTGCTCCCGGGGCGACATGGGTTCCATTGGTATAATAAACGGGAAGGTCACGTGTTTCACCAAGCCGGGATAAGGCGACCTCAAGATTCCCTTTGATGACCCGCTTTGCGTCCTCATGAAACTCCTTTCTGAGAAGATCGGCCACAGCAAACCGCTGACCGGTTGTTTCGGCAGGAGTCCGTGCAAGAGCGATCGTCATGCCGTGTTTTTTGGTAAGTTCCTGGCTGTAAAGTTCCATCTCGGTCATTGCAAGAACTCCGAGCCGGAAAGCCTCATCCGATTCATGAAGCTGGTACCCGGTGAAATGCTGGACCAGTTCATTCAGGCCGACGATTCCGATGGTATAGACAAGCCCGTCAAAATCAACTGCCATCGCACCCCGCTGACCGGTCTTTGGATCACGGGGACGCTGCATGGCAAATGGCATCCGGTTACTCTTTTTGATATGGTCCATCCACCGGAGTTTTATTTTAAAGACCTCCACAGCAGTGTCCATCATGGAACGAAGTTCGGCAAACAACCGTTCCTCATCCCCATGTGCTTTGTAAGATGCCCGGGGACAGTTGAGGGATACAACGCCCCATGACCCCATGGAAAAGTGCATACCATCTTTAAAATAAAGTTTTGCTTCAAAATCAGCATCCTGATCCGCCATGGTTGAGAACTGGTAGGCACAACACTGATAGCAGGATATTCCCTCCCCGGCCCCCCGGTACGCAGGCAGCTGGTTGTCATAGTAGGGTGTTCCAAATTTTGATGCAAGTTCAAATGTCAGGAGATACAGGTCCTCATACGTCGGAAGATCCGGGTGAGCCCGGTTGTATTCCTCATCCTCGTGCATGAAATCAGGCTCGATGCTGATCTCCGGCTTTGGAAAGTTAAACGGTTTGCCCCAGTAGTCCCCCTCAAGCATAACCTCCATAAGAGCCTTAAAAAGGAGCCTAACTTCACGTTCACATTCCCCATAGGTTTGCAACGGGGCATCGGTTCCATTCCAGACCCTTCCTTTGTAGACACAGGGTTTATCCTTCCATAATTTCGGAACGCCGGGTGAGAGCTGTACTGATGAGAAGACGAGCTGGCCACCACGAGCCACCATCATCTGTGTCATCTCGTAGACAAACATCTGCATCAGCTGTTTCATCTCTGTATAATCCATCCCAGTAAAGTAGGGTGCCAGGAATGTGAGGAAGTTATAATATCCCTGACCACCGGCAAAGTTAGTCTGGGCACTTCCGAGTGCCTTTACCGCATGCAGTACCGCTACCTCGGCCCGTTTGGCTGGCCCGGCAACAGATGCCTTTGTTCCGTTCCCATCTGGCATCAGCCCATAGTAAAAGAAGTATCGGAGATCCCAGTCCTGACAGAACGGCCGTGTCCCGAAGTACTCAAGATCATGAATATGAATATCCCCGCACAGGTGCCGGTCTGCAAGGTGAGGAGGGAGCTGGAGGAGATATTGTTCCTTGCTGATCTTGTCTGCCTTCTTTTTATGGGATGTTTCAGCATTCTCCTGCAGATTAGCATTATCCTTTGCCTCAAATCCCCTGCCGACGTCGATCTGGTGGGCGTCGTAGACCGGCGTTCCCACTCTGGTGCAGACATTCCTCCACTGGATCCTTCCACGTTCAATGAGGATAATATTCATAATCTCACGGATCAGCGGGCCTGAAAGTGTACGTAGGTTGAGTTTTCTGATCCGTTCCTCAACCTCCCGTGCTATCTCCTGGGCAGTCTCCTCGTCTGCCCCTTCAAACCCGTAAAAAGTCTCGACCAGTCTGGTCTCTTTTACTATCTGCCTGACAATCCGATCCCGGTCCCATTCAAGAATATGCCCGTCACTGGTCCTGACCGGTGGCATTGACGGGATCGCGATGCCGTCCAATGTTGTCTGCCGTGTTATCCCTGCCACTCCATCACCTAGCAGAGCTGCAGTATCTTCTGTTCATTTATGGTGTCGCCGATAAAGAGATCCTTTGATGTCAGGAATGTCTTCCCGACCTGAAGGACCGGGGCTTCCTGGACAAATACTCCGTTCACGCGGAGTTCGGTAAGTGCCCTGGCAGATGACATGTCAGCCACGGTGAAAGGTATCTGGTGAGATGTAAGAAAATCCTTGAGAATTTCGCATCGTGGACAAAACTCAAGTGTATATACGATAAAGACCGCCCCCATACAGATCACTAATCATTTGTGGGTTGATGATATATTTTCACTTGTAATCTTCTGGCCAATTTATAAATTGTGCGATCCAAAATCCCTTATCATATAAGAGGAGAGATAATAAGGCAGAATGGTCCGTTTATTCGTTGCAATCGACCTTCCTGATGAGATCCGTGAGCAGTTCAGTGATATCCAGGACCGCCTCCGGTCATGCCGGGCACGCCTGACACTGGTGGATCAGGAGTCGATGCATATCACGTTAAAGTTCATAGGAGAAGTGAGCGGGTCAGGACTCTCACAAATCACTGATGTATTGCAAACCATCGAAGGTTCACCCTTTTCCATGGAAGTCGGGCTTATTGGGACAAACAGTCAGCGTGCCCCCCGGGTGGTCTGGGCAGAGGTAAGCGATTCGGGACAGTGTCGTTTCCTTGCCGAATCCATAGACTCATCACTTGCCTCGCTCGGGTTTGAGCCGGAAAAGCGGAAGTTCAGGCCTCATATTACCATTGCACGAGTCAGGCAGTTTCATCCGTCACTCTTCGAAGCACTTGCAGATGTTGCATCATCATGTTCCGGGACCATACCGGTCAGGGAGTTTATATTAAAAAAGAGTGAGCTGACCCCTGACGGACCAATATATACTGATCTTCTGAAAGTTCCCCTTCGTGAGGGTGTATGACATTCTCACCACTTGAACAGTCAGTCTTGGAAGAGATACGTCCGACGAGGGAGGAGCTTGACCGGATGTACTCACTTGCAGACCGGCTGATTGCGGATATCCGTGCATCCGGCAGGGCGGATGGTATGATGGTCGGGTCTGTTGCACGAAAGACCTGTGTGCATGGGGACCGTGATCTTGATATCTTTATGCTCTTTGATCCCTCTCTTCCCCGCGAGGATCTTGAGCGTGAAGGGCTTGCCCTTGCATGGCGCATCGCACAGCAGTACACGGATACAATCAGGGAGAAGTATGCCGAGCATCCCTATCTGAATGCAACCATTGATGGTCTTGATGTTGACCTTGTCCCTTGTTACCGGGTAGAGGAGGCAACCGGCATTCAGAGCGCAGTGGATCGGACACCATTTCACAACCGGTACATCTCTGCTCGGATCAGCGGGTATACTGACGATGTGCTCCTCTTTAAGCAGTTTGTCAAGGCGGGAGGCGTATATGGGTCTGACCAGATGACCGAGGGGTTTGCGGGATATCTGTGTGAACTCCTCGTCCTCCATTATGGCGGATTTCATGCCCTCCTGAAGGCTGCGGCACAGTGGAAACCAGGTATGTTTATCGATATCGAGCAGCATGCTGCCAAATGGTTTGATGAACCCCTGGTCGTCATCGACCCGGTTGATCCCTGCCGGAATGTATCAGCATCGGTATCAGATACCAAACTCCTTGAGTTTATCGAGCTCTGTCAGGGCTATCTGAAATCACCATCAAAGTGGTTCTTTTACCGGCCACCAATCTGTATCCTGACCGAGGAAGAGGTACATGCTCGCTTATTGGGCCGTGAATCGGCATTTCTGGCAATCACCCTCAAGACCCCTCCATACATTGAGGATATCGTCGTTCCGCAGCTTCGAAAAAGTCTGCACACACTGGTTGACCTCTTAAAGCGGCATGAGTTTGTGGTTGCACGGGGAGATACCTGGATGCATGAAGACCGGAGTATGATGCTCTTTGAACTCCTGGTCGACTCCCTGCCTGCAATCAGGTACCATGCCGGCCCGCCCGTCACGGCTCATGTGAATGCAGCAAAATTTATTGAGAAATACATTCATTCGGATATCATATTCGCAGGTCCCTACATCCGCGAGGGACGGTACGGGGTGGAACTTCCCCGGCGCTACCGTCATGCCCAAGATCTCCTCTCCTCACCTGAGGTATTTGCAACCGCCCTTGGAAAGCATGTCAAGCACTCCATGAAGGAGGGGTATACGGTTCATTCAGGAATTGAATGCTGGCAGCCGGGGTTTGAGCCCTTTATTAGTGAATTTCTGCAGAAAAGCAGCCCGCTGGTGAGGATACGGCGTGCGGAGGCAAGAACCTCATAAGGCCCTGCTCGAAACTATTTAGAAACACGAGGAGTAACGTTGCACATGGCCATTCCACGTCAGGTTCGTGGGTTCATCATACTGGTGGTACTGCTGTGTATCGCGCCGGCCCTTGCCACACAGTCAGATGACCTGATATCAGATGGGAATGCTTATTATGCACAGGGCATGTATACGGAGGCCATTGCTGCCTTTGAACGGGCAATTGAACTTGATCCGTCAAATGCTGCGGCGTGGTACAATAAAGGTGTCTCTCTTTATAAGCTCGGACAGATTGATGAGGCCATTGCTTCATATGAGGTTGCCATTGGCCTTGATCCCCGGAACTCCGATTACTGGTATAATAAGGGAAATGCTCTGTATAGTAAAAATTTGCTGAATGAAGCATATGCCGCTTATGATGTAGCTATCCAGCTTGATCCATATGATGTTCAGGCATGGATGGCGAAGGGAAACGTCCTGTCTGATCAAAAGCAGTACGAGGACGCTATCAGGGCATATGATGCAGCTATCCAGATCGAACCTGACAATGAGGAGACCTGGTTTGCAAAAGGGAATGCCCATTATAACCAGGGGAACTATAAAGAAGCGGTTGCGGCGTATGAAATTGCATTGCAAAAGGACAGTAAGGACAGCAAGGCCTGGTATAACAAAGGGAATGCACAGTATAATCTGGGAAACCTGAACGAAGCCCTCAAAAGTTATGAGATGGCCCTTGCCTTTAATCCAAAGGATGCCATCGCATATACGAACAAGGGGATGGCCCTTGCTGACCTTGAACGGTACGATGATGCAATTGATGCATACGAAGCAGCGCTCAGTCTTGACGCATCAGATTTGAAGGCCTGGACCTCACTTGGGCAGGTCTACACCAAACTGCGCCAGTACGATAATGCGGTCCGGGCTTTTCAGATGGCTCTGAGACTGAACAAAACCGATTCATCGGTGTGGAAGAGTATCGGTGATGTGCTCATGCTTGAGAAGCGGTATGATGAAGCACTTGCTGCCTATGAACAGGCGATTGCATTAAACCGGATGGATTCAGGGGCCTGGATTGGAAAGGGTAATGCTTTGAATAATCTTGCACGGTATAAGGAGGCGTATGGCGTGTTTGAGATCGCCTGTTCGATGTCTCCCCTGTTTGCTTCTGCGTGGGTTGGAAAAGGAAACAGTCTTACCGGCCTGGGCAGGTTGTCTGAGGCTGACAGTGCATACGAGGCGGCCCTTCAGCTTGATCCAAGAAATATTCAGGCACTGGCCGGAAAGAGTAAGAATCTGATGACTGCCGGTGATCCGGAGACCGCTCTTCAGTCCCTTGAGCTTGCTATCGCCGCTGATCCCACAAACATGGCTCTGCTAGGCAGGCTTGCCGAGATATATGAAAAACTCGGGCGGTACCAGGATGCTCTGGATGTTTGGAATTCGGTTGCTCTAAATGAGTCTGATCCTGACATGGTCAGAAAAGGAAAAGCAATGACTCTCGTGCGGGCAGGAAGAGAGGCTGAGGCACTTGCACTCTACCATGACGTCCTCGCATCCCATCCTGAAAACGGATTTTTGTATGAGCAGTACGGTGATGTGCTTGCTCTTGCCGGTGATACCGTCGGTGCAGAGCGTGCCTACCGGAAGGCGATGGAGATCCAGCCGAACCTGACTGGTATTGCCCTGAAGATACAGGCACTTGAGTCTCCGCGTACAGAGACTCCTCTCGGTATTATACCAGTCCTTGCAGGGATTGTGGGATGCGTACTCCTCTTTAGATGGAAACGGTGATATTTCTCTCCAGTATGGAGCATGCATTCAGATACCTGACAAGAAACCGGTCCCAGGATGGGGTGATAAAGGCACTTTCCCGGTAATAGTCGTAAAAAACCGGATTGATGAGTACAGGTGAGAGGATGGCAACTCCGTGGGCATCCGGCACCAGTGTATCATGGCGGGCAAAGATAACCGTCTGGTTTATCCCATCAATTACTTCTTGTGCTGATTCTGAAAGGTAGGGAACAGATCGCTGTGCCTGATCTGCAAATGAGAAGAGATCCATGGTAGCCTCGTTCAGGTCACCTGTTCCGGTGCGGCCAAACTGCTGTGTATGTGAGAGGATCTGACTGATTGTATCACACCCCTCCTGGTCCCCTGCAAGGGCATAAAGATCCTTTGCAAACCGGTCCAGTCTTTCAGTGAGGATATCTGCCTGTTTTGGATTGAGAAGTGCGATGGTTTTTCCCTGGGCAGGATATTTCATATATGCATCAAACAGGTTTTGTGCATACTGCGGTACTGGTTCATCAGGATGGGCGCTGATATATGCAATCCAGGGCTCATATGGCCAGCCATCTGCAGGCTCCGCTTCCTCACTCGCGATAAGGTATGATGCAAAGGGGGAGAGTGCTGACAGGACCTCAAGACATCCCATCATGCATGAGTCAAATCCGATGAGATCAAAATCGCGGTTTCCAAGACCTTTCGTAAGTTCTTCAATAGTAAGCCCGTCATCGCCATGATTCTGATCGAAGAGAAGCCCGGTGTATGCCTGACCATGACCGATAAAGATGAGAAAAATTCTATCATAGTGGAACTTAGTCTCGATATATGAAAGGAAGATTGCAAGTGAGGCAGAGTCGCCCATACTGGCATTCTCCACTCTTTGCAGACAAAGGCTATCGTTTCCAAGTTCCCCGTCAGCAAGGTCTGCTTTGAGTCCGTCAAGATCGACAATACGCATCCCCCTCCACCCCGGTTTGTCTGCTCCTCCATATGCCGCAAGTATTTTTATCCGTCCAGGGAGGTTTTCCGCACCCTGGACAACCTGTACAAAGTCATCGGTGATAAGCCCCAGTTCCTGTTCCAGGGTCCCGCCTGATGCATAAAAGGCGATAAGAAGGGTACTGGTATCATCTGCAGCAGCAGGCAGAATTATGATACAAAAGAATATGAAAAACGATATAAAAGAGCACTTCTTCTCTCGTATCATTTCGTCTCTGTTCTGCGGATAAAAATCCTGCCTCCGGTGTGGTATGAGCCCGGACTTTTGAGACCGGGTTTTATTCCGCCTGCTCTGTATTGCGTAGATATCTTTAAAAGACAGGGCGTTGTGAGGATGGAAGGCTCTCTGTCTCATTCTCCTCGATTGTCATCTCTCCGTTTTCAATTCGGAACAGGTGAATATCTCCATAGTCTCCAGGCTTGTTTCCATATTCGGCGTACAGGGCCTGTGCATAGATCCCATCCGGCAGTATATCGTAGATAAGGTTGGTATCGTCGGAAATCGTAAGAACTCCGATCTCCGCCCACTCACCTCCGGCGTTATCCGTCTCGTCCAGTTTCCAGGCATATGCATGGATCAAATCTCCGGGTTTTAGATCGTAGTTTTGCCGTGAAAACTGAATGATTCCATTTGGCCGGATGGTGTACGGGCATGCAACCAGTCGACTCTCCCCGGTATCAGGATTGATATACACGTTCAGTACCGCAGAAGTGTTGAGCGCTCCTCTGATAAAGTCAATTTCCGAGGTGAAAAGCACAGACCCGGACGGTACGATAGAGTCATAGCTCATGCCAAGCAGTGTGTAGTTGCTGCCACCGGTATCTTCCAGGTAATACCATCGCCCGTCCCATTCTGGAAGAGTATATTTTCCAGTTTCATCAGCCTCAAGGGGTTCGTCTCCAAGCAGAATGAGTTCGTCTCCATCGACGTAGTAATATTCTGCATAGACCGATGCGGTCTGCGTCGGGTCATCAACCATATACCCGGAATCCAGAGTTCTGATATCAGGTTTTTCAGTATCCTCGCCGGAGAGCCTGAGCAGATTTACAAAAAACCTGTCCCATCCCTGGGTAATTTTCGCGTCATCACCCAGTCCATCATAGATTTCAGGGGTAATCCGGCTCGGGGACATAATGGACAGGCCGCCTGATTCAGGGACATACTCATCATTTCTGTGATACAGGATCACATCATCAATTCGTGTGATGACGGGTTCAATTTCATCCGAAAGGTCAGGTTTCTGGGTTTTCATTGCATTCAGGAATGATTTCAGATCAACAGATGTCTCACCATTCTCCCTGTTATCTGCTCCATATCGTGCCGGAACCTGGTATGCTTTTCCTACCACCCGGTATCCGTCAATTGACTCCGAATATGGCATCATCGTGGTTCCAAGGCTGTCCATTGCCTGAATCAGCGCAGGTATCCTGGTGAGATCGATGACTGAAAGTGTCTTTCCGGTATCAAGACGGGTCATATATGCATCGACGATAATCTTTCCAAGTTCTTCATATGGAATCTGTGGGTTTGCTCCAAGAGTGCTGATCCATGCTTGGTATTCCCATCCCGTCCCCGGTTCGGTCTCTTCGGATCCTACGAGAAGCAGGCTGTAAGGCTGCATTGCCTTTGCTACTTCCAGGGCTCCCATAAGACAGGCATCATATCCGATGAGATTAAATGTGCTGTTTGTTGTCGTCAGTGCCTGTGATATGTCGGTGAGTGAGAGCTGACCATCGGTGACCTCGTCAACTCCAAACCCGTCATACCCTCCACCATGGTCCCAGAAGATCAGGATCTTTCTGTCTGCAGCAAAATTCTCTGCCGTCCATGAGAGGAAGTGTTCAAGGGTTTCTCTCGCACCCATGTCAGCATCGGGGTTATTATATAGAACATCTTCTGAATTGCCGATTACTCCGTCAGAAGCATCTTCCGTCAGTTCTTTGACGGTGACATAGGTCACGCCCTCAAATCCGGGAGTTTTTGATCCTCCATATGCCAGAACTATCTGGAGATCCTGCTCACTGGTCTCTCCATACCCGTCAAGGATCTCGGCAATATTCATGGTTGCAGCCCTCTCATTACTTTCCAGATCACCGGCAATCATGTATATAACGACAAGGTTATGTGCCTGTGCTTCATCCCCACTCGTACTGATGTCTTGTCCAAAACCAACCGGAATGAACCAGATAGAGAGGAGGATTACAATATATGCAGCTCGCATTGGAGTACCGTACTGTGTTCAATAGTTGCTCAAGGTTTATTAACCAACGTATGACATCTCTGGATGGAATACGGCCATTGCAGCACCGATGAGTGGCGCATTCCCGTCAAGGGGGCTGATTTTACAATCCGGAAGGGGAAGGTACCGGTCAGTATAGGTAAGGGCCAGATCAAGGAGTTCAGGATAATTCCGAATGACAGTTCCGTCCAGAATGATGCAGTCAGGATCATAGGCGACGATCACGGCTGAAAGACCTCTGCCGTGAATTTTCGCAAGAGCTTCCCAAAATCCGTGATATAACTCGCTGGTTGATGCGAGCCGGAGAATCTCCGGAGTCAGCGTCTCTCGACAGGGACGGTCGTAGGCTGTGCACCATGCTGAAAAAAATACCGGAATCCCTTTTCCTGATGCATACCCTTCCCAGTGGCCGGAAAACCCGCAGGTACAGGGAAAGGTATACGTTGAATCAACCGGGAAATGCCCGATCTCTCCTGCATTTCCTCCCCTGCCGGTAAGGACTTTTCCGTTGGTAAACACTCCTCCGCCTATCCCGGTTGAGATGGTGATATACACCACGGTATCATACCCCCTGGCTCCTCCGGCACAGACCTCTCCAAGAACCGCTGCCCGACAGTCATTGTGAAATACTACCGGAAGGTTTATTGCCTGTATAAGCGGTTCCACAATCGGAACCGTATCAAACGGAATATTCGGGGGATGATCAAGGATTCCTTTCCTCACATCAAGTGGCCCTGCTGCGGCAATCCCAAAACCGGCGAGAGGGATGTCCTGAGCAATATCCTGAAGGGCACAGGCTATGGAGATCGGGATATCTAATGCCTTTCCGTTGACCGGCGTTTGAAAACGGACTATCCTGATAATCTCACCGTCCTCGCGTACCAGCCCGACACGGGTATTTGTACCCCCCACATCAGCGGCACCGGCTATCCGGTATGTTCCCCTCTGCATAATAGTCAGATGGTCTGCCCTATGATGAAAAGAACCTAGTGGTATCAGGTGCCATGATAGGTCAGTTCATGGAAGGCCAGTTTGCAACTCTGTTTACCGGGATAGTGGTAGTATTTATCATCGCGGTCCTCCTCCTTATCATCCTGTACAGGGTGAAGATACCCTCGGTCGTTGCCTTTTTAATCGCGGGATTTCTTGTAGGACCATCCGGTCTTGGTCTTATCACAAATGAAGAATCGATCAGTTTCTTTGCAGAACTTGGAGTCATCTTTCTGCTGTTTACCATCGGTCTTGAATTTTCCGTATCACGAATCCTGAAAAGCAGACGGTATGTTCTCATCGGCGGTCTGGTCCAGGTGTTATCCACCATCCTCATCTGGACCTCCCTGATGCAGATTACCGGTATGGATCTCGCTCATGCCTTCTTCTGGGGCATGCTGATCTCCCTGTCGTCAACGGCAATCGTCATGAAGGTCCTTGCTGACCGGATGGAAGTCGACAGCCCGCACGGCAGGGCAACCCTTGGCATTCTCATCTTTCAGGATCTGATCGTCATCCCGATGGTCATGATTACTCCAGTACTTGCCGGAACCACCGATACAGACATCTCGCTTGTCAGACTTCTTATCGGGAGTTTTGTCATCATAGCGGTGGTATATATATCCGCCCGGTATGTGGTCCCGGCCCTGCTGCTCCATGCCGCCCGGCTCAAGAACCGTGAGATGTTCCTGTTTATCGTCATGGGAACCTGTCTTATCGTTGCCTACCTGACCAGTGAGTTTGGCCTGTCAATGGCTCTTGGTGCATTCCTGGCCGGTATCATCATCTCTGAGTCTGAATACAGCACCCATGCCATGTCCAGTATTCTGCCGTTTCGGGATCTCTTTACCAGTTTCTTCTTCATTTCCATCGGGATGATCTTTAACCTGCAGTTCTTTGTGCATAATCCGGTCATCATCGCGGAACTGGTTCTCCTGGTCATCGGCATAAAATATGCAACCGGGACCCTGGCATCCCTGCTGGCAGGCCTTGCTCCCCGTGCCTGTGTGATGACCGGTATCTCTCTTGCCCAGGTCGGAGAATTCTCCTTTGTCCTGGCAACAGCCGGAAATTCGCTGGGTTTTTTTGCACAGGATTCTTTTCAGCTCTTCCTTGATGTATCAATAGTTACCATGGGAGTAGCCCCGCTCCTCATGGGTATTTCTGGAAAGATAGCACCCCCGCTTTCCTCTCCCCTCTGTCGAATCATTCCTGACCGGACCGCAGGTGATGATCCGGTGGGGCAGGATCTTGAAGATCATATCATCATCGTCGGGTATGGCCTGAACGGAAAGAATGTTGCCAGGTCTGCAGATATCGCCGGCGTCCCGTACCGGATCATCGAGATGAATCCTGATACCGTCAGGGAAGAGAAGGCAAAAGGAAAACCGATCATGTTTGGTGATGCTGCCCAGGGGGAAGTTCTAAAGAAGGCCGGAATCGCAAAGGCCCGTGTTCTGGTCATTGTGGTCAACGATCCCTTCGGAACCCAGCAGATCGTTCAGACGGCCCGCATGCTCAATCCGGCAGTGCACATCATTGTCAGAACACGATATATGGGAGAGGTTGCAACTCTCATGGAACTTGGAGCCGACGAGGTCATCCCTGAGGAGTTTGAGACGGCTGTTGAGATCTTTACCCGTATTCTTTATACCTATCTTATCCCGACAAGCGAGATTGAACGGCTGGTCAGTGAGATCAGAGCCGGCGGATATCAGATGCTCCGGAGCATCAACACACCATCGTACTCCTTTGATGACCTGCGGGTCCTGGTCCCTGATGTTGAGATACGAACGATCCGGATCGCTGATGATTCTCAGTATGCCGGGAAGATGCTGAAGGAGACGATGATACGAAGTACCTACCAGGTCTCCATCGTTGCGATCAGAAGGGGTCAGCAGATGATAGTCAGTCCGGGGGGTGATGAGATATTATGTGCCAAAGACCTGGTTATGGTTCTTGGCAGTCCTGACAATATCATCAGGGCATTTTCCGCATAACTTATTCGGCGTCGATAAAACGGATCGCATCTGTATAGGCATGGGATCCAAAAAACCGTCCCATCTCCTGGAGGTCGTCTGAAACGATGATAATCGGACTGCCGTCAGTCACCTTGAATGTGAGGGTGCACTCACGGTATTCACCGATGGCGATCCCATGCAAAAGGACTGATGCAGGGGTGAATGCAAGAATCTCACAGGCATCATCAAAGGGCCGTTTCTCAAAGAAATAATAAAAAACCTGCCAGGCATTGAGGAGATCAGAGGTAAGCAGGGCATTTCTGACTGCCGGATCGAGGGCAGAGAGGCGCATCCGGACACAGACAACATCCTCATCACAATCCTCTAACATACGATCCACAAGATCCGAGAGCACCGCAAAGGGGATGGGTTCATCATGCATACTCCAGGTTTGTCCTGAAAGGAAAATGGGTTTTTGCCGGTCAGAGGATCCGGTATCCTGCCGTGACCCGTGCCGTTATCTCTACCGATCCCGGCTCAATGGGGGTTTTAGGACCTGCAGCAGCCATCTGAACGGATCGTGCATCCTGATTGTAATAGACCGGCGGCTGGTAACTCTCATCCACGGTGACCTCATACACCTCTCCAAGTGACTTGCCCATGGCAGCCATCACCGTCCTGGCATCAGCCTCTGCCTTTTTCACGGCGATTTCAAGTGCCTCCTTTCGAAGTTCGGCGGTCTTTTGCTGGCTCAGCGTGAACTGAAGTGAACTGACAGAGTTTGCACCTGCGGCTACGGCAAGGTCAATAATGTCCCCAACCCGGTCAATCTTCTCTGTCTCGATGGAGATGGTGTTGGATACCTGGTAGATGGTAACATTATCGCCGTATTTTGCTTTGAGGGCATCATCAGGATAGTATACCTCTGATATGGAATAGGAGGTCGTCCCGATCTCCCGTCCGGTCAGATTTCCCTTTGAGGGATCACGAAGTGCTGACATGACGGTGTCCATCTTTCGTGCATTCTCCTTCTGTGCCGCTTTCACATCAGGATTTTTTGTTACTACGGTGAGTTCAATCTGGACCCGGTCTGGAACTGCCTTGATCGTCCCGCTTCCAGTGACGTGAATAAGCGGGATATCTCCATCCTTTGTCTCTGCTGCACCGGCGGGAATCATGACGGTGATCAGAAGGATCACTGCGAATCCGATGATCAATGCGTTTGTCTGCATATGATTAGGATTGAGCGCTGTCTTCATACCTTTTCCTGTAACTTCAAAAAATTTCATAGGTATCAGGGGAAGTACTCATGCCATTTGAGTGTGAACATGTGAGAATAGTGAGAGACGAGGATATCGACTGGACTGTATATCATGTTATAATTGAAAGTCCATGCCTTTCAGCAGAGGCGCTTTCCGAAAAAACCGGGTATGCCCAGGATGTTATTATGGCATCACTGGCGCGACTGAAACGGTACTGTCTTATCGACTGTAGGGATGATGACACCTGGCGTGCCTGTACAACCGAGGAGATTATCTTCAGACATCAGATGGCGGATGTTTTTTCAGGCGGCCTTGAGTTATCAGACGGGGTAATCAGATACAGGCCATCTCCAGAGGAAAATCGATGATAGTAGTGCTCAGAATCGGTCACCGCCCACAGCGTGACATGCGTGTGACCACTCATGTTGGTCTGACCGCGAGAGCTCTTGGTGCGGACGGGATGTACATTGCTGCAGATGATCGGGGGGTTGTGCAGAGTATCCGCGATGTTGCCGACCGGTTTGGCGGAACGTTTTTTGTTGAGGACAAGATTGGCTGGAATTCATGTATCAGGAACTGGAAGAAAGAGGGGGGCTGTGTGGTTCATCTCACCATGTTCGGGGTGAACCTTCCGGATGTTGAGGAAGAGATCAGAAAAAAAGAGAAGATCCTGGTCATAGTGGGAGCTGAGAAGGTGCCCGGGGATCTGTATCAGCTTGCAGATTACAATGTCGCGGTCACGAATCAGCCACACTCTGAAATTGCAGGTCTCGCGGTATTCCTTGACCATATCGCAGAAAATGCCCTGTGCCGCGAATTTCCTGGTGCAAAAGTCCGGGTACATCCAAATCCATGCGGGAAGACGGTGGAAGAACTCTGAAGCGGATTCTCGTGGCCGGTTTCTCCACCCGGCATGTTGTGCTGTCTGCATATCGGGCCGGGTATGAGGTCTGTGCGGTCGATCATTTCTGTGATGCGGATCTTCGGAATCATACCATCGCCTGCATGAGGTTTGAAGAGCTTTCTGACCTGCCGGTCCGTATCAAGGAGATGTGTGATACGTATGCCATTGATGCGATCATTCCTACATCAGGGGCTGAGACACTGTGTGATCTTCCGGCCCCCATACTGGGGACCGACGCCCGGACTGCGGCACAGTTTCTGGATAAGGGATATGTCCAGGACTGGTTTTGCAGGCTGAATATTCCTGTTCCACCGCTGGCAGAACCTGGTGAGTTTCCGGCGATGCTCAAACCACGTTCCGGTTCAGGCGGGTGGCGGAATACCGTGGTCAGTACTCCGGATGATATCATGTCCTGGATGGAGGCATTTCCAGGTGAGCCGTTCCTCCTTCAAAGAATTGTGCAGGGGATTCCGGCATCGGTCTGCTGTGTTGCCGGAGGGGGCAGAGCCCGTGCGATAGCGGTAAACCAGCAGATTCTCCGGGGAGAAGGCCAGTACCGGTTCGGGTTTGCCGGATCCTTGACACCGTTTCATCATCCCATGCAGGATGCGATGATCTCATATGCAGAGCGTGCAGCGGCTGCGTCTGGATGCAGGGGCATTCTTGGGATCGATTTTATGGTCAGCGATGATGCAGTCTATGCAATCGAGCTCAATCCCCGGTTTGTAGCAACGCTTGATACCATCGAGGCCGCTACCGGGGTAAATCTGGTGGCCCTTCACCTGGATGCCTGCCGGGGGATTCTTCCAGATGGTATGCCGGTTCCGGTGCAGTATGCCCTTCGCCGGATTCTGTTTGCAGATCGGCATTGTGAGATTGCCCATGATCTCTCCTTTCTCTCTCCGCAGGTGGCCGATATTCCGGTTCCTCCTGCCGTGTTTGATGAAGGAAATGCAGTTATCAGTGTGTATGGATCAGGACAGGACCTGGCATCTGCACAGGAAGCACTGGATACTACTATCAGGGTTGTCAGGCAATATATATGGTGATGGCTTCTCACGAGGAACTCCTGGCTGACAAGGCTATTTTTGCATATCTTCACCGGTTAATCGGGGATGATGGAATTGAACTCATTCGGCGGTTTCCAACTGATAAGGAGTACAGTGATGAGGACCTTGCAGAGGTCACCAAGATTAACCTGAATTCAGTCAGGAATACCCTGTATACCCTGTATGAGCACCGACTTGCGAAATACCGGCGGATAAAAAATAATGAGACCGGCTGGCTGACCTACCTCTGGACCCTTGAACTGGACAATATGCATGATGCAATCTCCAAGGACCTTGAGGTCATCCTGGAGAAACTCTCCAAGCGATACAAATACGAGAGTGAGAACGCATTCTACAACTGTGGTAACTGCGGAAATACCGTTACATTCTCAGAGGCGATGGACTCACAGTTTGTCTGCCAGGAATGTGAGAATCAGCTCGTTCATTTTGACAACGAGCTGCTGCTAAATGCATTGCACAGGCGGATTTCACGAATCAAAGAGAATCTCGGTCATGTGTAGTCCGGGAGACGAATACCTCTCTTTTCTTGCCGATGCCGGGTGTGATCCCGGTGTCATTGAGCATTGCAAGACGGTCCGCGATGTGGCCCTCCGGATTGCCTCAGATATAATCCGTACCGGAGTGCATGTGGCCCTGGATCGTGTTGCTGCAGGAGCCATCCTCCATGACATCGGCCGGTCAAGAACTCATGGAATGGCCCACGCTGATGAGGGAGGAGATATCTGCCGGTCAAAAGGGTTAGATGAGGCAATCTGCCGTATTGTTGAGCGTCATATCGGAGCCGGTCTGTATGCTGATGAACGGGCCAGATTTGGTTTGTCAGCAGTTGATCGCATCCCAGAGACACTTGAAGAAAAGATCGTGGCCCATGCTGATAATCTGGTGAAGGGAACACGGGTTGTGAGCAGGGAGGAATTTGTTGCATCACTGCAGCGGTTTGATGAGCCGGTCCGGTCCCGGTTTCTTGATCTTGCTGATGAGCTTGAGCGGCTGAGCGGGGCTTACCGAGACTGAATTAGAATATCAGTTTTTTTACAACCGGAAGTGATCGAAGTTCATCGATAACTCCTGGTGGCATCTTCCCTTCAGCGATGATCACTAGGCGCGGCTCTTCCGAGAGGTGGGGATCGGTGACAAAGACCTGCCGCAGGCCTATGTTGTGCTGAGAGAGTATGTGGATGCAGGCATCAACGATGCCAGGTCTGCTCGCATCCTGGGGGATGACTGTGATAACGGATAGGGAGAGGCTTTCTGCGATAACGGAGAGGTCAGGTGTGGCCCGCATATTGATAAAGATGTCCCGGAATGGTGATGTAAGAATGCGCCGTGCGGTTGCCTCAACGACCCGCCGGTCAACATGGAGTTTTGCCGCAACCTGCGTTGCAGCCACCGCAATGGTATTACATGCGATTTTTCCGTCTTCATTTACCCCGAATCCATTTTCAAGAAGAAACCTGACGACCCGTGTTTGTGAAGGAGAATCTTCAAACCACCCCAGAATTGCAGACCACATAGATTATCATCTGTTCTTCATTGGTTATAGGCAGTCGGTCTTCTCACCGGGTGTAATAGATAAGTTCTTTACGTACTACAACGACCTTATTCAGGCACAGAGAACCGGTGTTCAGACAAACTCCTGATGTCCGGTCGTTCGGTGTAATTATTGCGTATTGAGCGAGGGTATCCGAGCCAGGTCAAAGGAGCAAGGTTGAGGGCCTTGTCGCGA
>NZ_DAONKG010000003.1:0-27466 GCF_035406105.1 Methanospirillum sp. | reverse complement strand
TTTTTTCGGGATGCGACTAACCGGTGGGATTCAGATGGCGGTGGTTGGTGCAACCATAGCAATTCTTGTCGGGGCGGTTGCAGGGAGCATACATGCCATCGACCCTGCACACTTCACTCCCTTCATGCCATACGGATGGACACGTGTGGGTCATGCAGCAACCCTTATTTTCTGGTGTTTCCTCGGTTGGGAAGCCATCTCTCATGTAACCGAGGAGTTTGCAGATCCCGGACGGGATGTTGTCAGAGGGACCATCATCGCCTCGGTTATCATCAGTATTCTGTATCTTGCAACCGCCTGTGCCGTCATTGGAACAGGCAGTTTTGGACCAGGTATATCAGAAGTCTCCCTGATACACCTGATACAACTCTCCTATGGTACCTCTGGTGTTCTTATCGCAGGAATTATTACATTATTTATTACAACCGCCCCTGCAATTGCCTATACCGGTGCAGCTGCCCGTCTCTCCTATGCTATTTCCCAGGCAGGATATGCCCCCCGCCAGTTCTCAGTCCTCCATACGATATATCAGACCCCGGTGGGAGGGCTTATCTTCCTGTTCTGCTGTTTCTGCAGTATTTTGGGAGTATACATCAGTGGAATAATCACGCTTGATGTGCTCATTCAGATACCCAATTCGACATTTATTCTCACTTATTTTGCAGGATGTGCAGCCGGACTTGTCCTTATGAAAGATAGTCCTGCAGGAAGTCTGGTCAGTGCGATCTCCCTGATACTCACCGGGATTATTTTCTGTTTTACCGGATGGGCGATGATCTGGCCGGTTATTCTAATCGGTCTCTGGATAATGTATATCAGAAAACGGAGATCTTCTCTTCCATCACATCCCACGGATTCTAACTGAACGACCTTCGCACATTCGAACACCAATGTATAAATATGTTCATTGATAAACTAAAGTATACATGGATACCAAGATCATTCTCGATGAGAACGAAATGCCAAAAAAATGGTATAATATTCAGGCAGACCTGAAAACACCCCTTGATCCGCCAATGCACCCCCAGACCAAAAAACCGGTCAGGCCGTCGGATCTTGAGCTAATCTTTCCAAAAGAACTTATAAAACAGGAGATGTGCCAGGATCGGTACATTGATATTCCAGGTGAGGTTCGGGATATCTATACCCTCTGGAGACCATCCCCTCTCTATCGGGCGTTCCGGTTGGAGAAAGTACTGAAGACACCGGCGAAGATTTATTACAAGTATGAAGGGGTAAGCCCGCCCGGGTCGCATAAACCAAACACCGCCATTGCCCAGGCATATTACAATATGAAAGAAGGGATTGAGCGGATCGCAACCGAGACCGGTGCAGGACAATGGGGTTCATCTCTTGCCTTTGCAACCCAGCTCTTTGGGTTGGAGTGCAAGGTCTACATGGTAAGAGGCAGTTATGATCAAAAGCCATACCGAAAGATGATGATGCAGACCTGGGGTGCCACCTGTGTGCCGTCACCCTCCCCAGATACAAACTCCGGACGTGCCATTCTTGCAAAGGACCCTGATACCCCGGGTAGTCTTGGCATTGCAATATCTGAAGCGGTTGAGGATGCAGCAACCCATGACAATACTAACTACTCACTTGGAAGTGTCCTCAATCATGTCTGCCTGCACCAGACGATTATCGGACTTGAGACACAAAAGCAGCTTGAGATGGTGGATGAAACCGCAGATGTCGTGATTGCATCAGCCGGAGGAGGATCAAACCTTGCCGGCCTTTCTTTTCCTTTTGTAAAGGATAAGATTGACGGGAAGAACCCTGATGTTGAGATCATCGCGGCTGAGCCGGCCGCATGTCCATCCCTGACGAAAGGAATGTATGCCTATGATTATGGGGATGTAGCCGGATTGACCCCTCTTCTGAAGATGTTCACGCTGGGTCATGACTTTATTCCGCCGTCGATTCATGCCGGAGGCCTCCGGTACCATGGTATGGCACCCCTGGTATCACACCTCCACGCGGATAAGCTGATAGATTCAACGTCTGTCTACCAGAATGAGGTATTTGATGCAGCGGTACTGTTTGCTCGTGCGGAAGGAATTATTCCTGCACCAGAGTCTGCGCATGCCATCCGGATCGCCATCAACAAAGCATTGGAATGTAAAAAGAGCGGTGAGGCAAAGACCATCGTCTTTAACAACAGCGGGCATGGTCACTTTGATCTCTCAAGCTACGAAGGGTACTTCGCAGGATCACTCGTGGATTATGAATATCCTGCAGAGCTCATCGCACAGTCCCTAAAAAACCTCCCTGCTCTGTCATGATGAAGATCGGGTTTATCGTCAATCCCTACGCCGGAATGGGAGGAGCGGTAGGCCTGAAAGGGACTGATGGAAAGATTGATGAAGCAATTTCCAGAGGTGCTGTCAAGGAATCACCTGCGAAAGCAACCCGGTTTTTATCCGGTATAACCAGGAAAGATATCCACTTTTTTACAGCTGCGGGTGAGATGGGAGAAGTTGAACTAAAGGATGCCGGATTTTCCTATACCTGTGTATATCATCCTCAATATCCGTCTGGCACAGGGAAACGAACCACTGCTGACGATACCTTGCATACATGCAGGGAATGTATCCGTAATCAATGTGATATTATCATTTTTTGTGGGGGAGATGGAACTGCCCGGGATGTGTTTTCATGTACCGGTCGTGATACGCTTATTCTTGGCATCCCCACCGGAGTAAAGATCTACTCTGGGGTATTTGCAACATCTCCTGAATCTGCTGCACGTCTTCTCTCTCAATGGGATAAAACCTCCAGTACGGACGGTGAGGTCATGGATGTAGATGAAGAAGAGTACAGAAGAGGACATCTGAATACAAATCTCTTTGGATATGCAAAAATCCCTTCAGCACCGATTCCCTGCCAGTCCTGTAAACAGATATCCGGTGGTGATACCGGACGGGCACTTGAAGAGATTGCATCTTTTATTACAGAGATTATGCGGGATGATACCCTCTATCTGCTTGGAGCCGGGACTACTACCGGAGCAGTCGCAGAACGCCTTGGAATCAGCCATACTCTTCTTGGTATTGATGCAATATTTCAGGAAAGAGTTGTCGGGAGTGATCTGAATGAATCACAAATCCTCCGACTTCTTGATTCTTATGAACGGGTAAAGATTATCCTCAGTCCTATCGGGGCTCAGGGCTTTATTCTGGGAAGAGGAAACCAGCAGATAAGTCACCGGGTCCTTGCACGAACCGGAAGAGATGCCCTGATTGTGATTGCAACAGAAGAAAAATTAAAAAATACCAAAAGTCTCTATATCGATACCGGAAACCCGGAGATGAATGCAGTATTTGGAGACACCATACAGGTTATCTGCGGGTACCGGATGGCAATCAGGGCACCTCTGAACAGAGAAACTATTTTGTCAGGATCTGTGCCAGCCGGATAATATTCGGTTCAGGTTTCTGCCTCCCGATTATGACTTTATCAAAAGGAGTCAGAACAACGCTCCTTTTTACTTCTCCAACCATCACCCCTGCATGGCCTTTCGTATAGGCATACACGGCACTAACGCCGAGTTTTGCTGCAAGAACCCGATCACGGGCAGTGGGGCTTCCACCACGCTGAATATGGCCAAGGACTACCACCCGTGATTCGATGTCTATCTGTTCTGACACTTTTTGTGCTATATGAAAGCTGTACCCCGGCCGTTCACCTTCAGCAACTACAACAATCGCATATCGCTTTCCTGCAGAAAAAGCATCTGTAAGCCGGATACAGAGATCATCAATCGCATTCTGATCCCCCGGCAGAACAAGGTATTCGGCCCCGCCGGCTATCCCACTCTCAACGGCAATCAGATCCGATGACCGGCCCATCACCTCTACAAAAAACAGCCGCCCGTGTGAGATTGCAGTATCCCGGATCTTATCAATTGCTTCAAGGGCGGTATTGATTGCTGTATCAAACCCGATTGAAAAATCTGTGCCAGGTATATCATTATCTATAGAACCGGGAATACCAATTGCCGGAATACCGGTCTCGTCATTGAGCAGGTCAGCTCCGCGAAAAGAACCCTCTCCTCCGATAACAAGAATTGCATCAATACCTGCGTTCTTCAGATTTTCAGCAGCTGTTTGCCGGCCGGCGGGGGTTTTAAACTCTTCTGAACGTGAGGTTCCAAGAACCGTTCCTCCCTGATGGATAATATTTGCAACATGCGATCGATCCATCAGGAAAAAATCCCCTTCAATCAATCCTGAAAACCCCCTCCTGATCCCGACCACCTCGATCCCAAGTTCATGTGCAGCACGATATACAGCCCTGATTGCTGCATTCATCCCAGGAGCGTCACCACCGGAGGTAAGAATCCCAATTCGTGACAACCCTGGCGTCCTGTCGTTCATAGCAGGAATATATCAGAGTGATATATAAAGATAATGAAAGAATGCTTGAACCACTTAATTGAGAAGAATTATTTCCGAATCCTATCCAGGATATCGGTGGCATATAATCTGAGTCTTTCAAACTCTTTTCTTGTCAGGGGACGGGAATGAGCAATTTTCTTTCTGATCGGATCCAGCTCGCCAAGTTTACTATAGACGGTTTTTATCTCCTCAAAGGAGAAGATATCTGAAAAAAATTCATGATTTCGACCCTTTTCAAGAATTTTTTTCAGATCTGTAAAATCGCAGTACTCTATCAATTCATAGGTTCCGATCGATATCGGATTATTCTCTTCAGCATCCTTTCGTTTCTTCATTCCCTCCAGAACATCTGCAGGAATTTTCGTCTGTAGATTATCCATGTGTGGTTTCATTATCCGTTGCTGGATAAGGTCCCGCATCATCCGTTCAAGAGTATACAGCAGTTCATATCCGGCAATGTTAAAGGAGATCTCCTGATCACTCTCCAAAATCTCATCCAATTTTGCCTCAATTGCCTTTAGGTCTGATTTAACTCGTCCTTTTTCATTTTTTTAGACAACTCAGGAATGATTCTGATGACTTCGGATAAGGCCCCTATCGGAGAGACGGTGAGGGAAATCTGAGGAAAAAGTGTTAAATCTGAGGATATCTTTGATTTTTGCCGAATAAAATCAGAATACACCCCATTATCTGATCCATTCCGCCCCTCTGTCAGCTGCTGACGAAGTGCCTTTGCCGTTACATGAGAGAGGTCAAAGATATTTGCTATTTCCAGTGCCTTTTTCAGGGCATATTCAAGAGATCCTGAGTACCTTGCTACAATCTCCTTGTTTGAAACCGGAACAGATACCATCTCTTCCTCTTCAGTCGTAAGGAGGGGGTGTAATGCCTCCTGAATCTCCGAATGTGTGTCTTTTTTAAGTTCTTCAAGTATCCGGGAGAAAAACGGGGGCGGAAGGACATTCTTATACTGATTTAGTAAGGAAACTGCACGAAGTTTATCTTCACTCCTCCTGCTTGCCATGAACGAGGAGATAGTAGCCATGATCGTCTGAACCTGGTTATTACGTGTATCTGGGTTCATACATCCAATTAAAAGAGTACTGGCATAGATATATATGTTTTTTGGCTCCATCAGGAAAAAAAGGATGGAGATCTCACTTTTTTAATGGACCACCTCAATTTTCCCTCGCAGAGTAATCCTGCCCCGGAACACCGGTATGAAAACAAAACTATCAAACCATGAGACGTTTCATACAAGATGAAACTGTACGATTTCATAAAGTACATGTTCGTCTGAACCATGGCAGGGTGAGCATATGAACCGATATATCTGCATTCATGGGCATTTTTACCAGCCCCCACGGGAAAATCCCTGGCTGGAAGAGATCGAGATTGAGGAATCTGCATTCCCGTTTCATGACTGGAATGAACGGGTGACAAATGAATGTTATGCACCGAATGCAGCATCACGAATCCTTGGCCCCGAACGACAGATTATTGATATTGTCAATAATTACTCAAAAATCAGTTTTAATTTTGGGCCTACCCTTCTTTCATGGCTGGAAATCCATAATCAGGAGGTCTACCAGGCAATCCTTGAGGCCGATAAGACGAGCATAAAGGCATTTTCAGGTCATGGCTCAGCAATCGCACAGATCTACAGCCATCTTATCATGCCTCTTGCAAACAGCCGGGATAAACAGACCGAAGTACTCTGGGGGGTCAAAGATTTTGTATACCGGTTTGGCAGGATGCCTGAAGGGATGTGGCTTTCTGAAACAGCGGTTGATACCGAGACCCTTGAACTTCTTGCCCTGCATGGTATCCGATTTACCATCCTTGCACCCCATCAGGCCTTACGGATCAGACGGATCGGAGATGATACGTGGACTGATATAAAAAATAACCTTGATATCACCCATCCATATCAGTGTTTCCTTCCCTCAGGACGATCCATTGCCATATTTTTTTACGAAGCTGCTATTGCCGGTGAGGTTGCATTTGGGAATCTCCTCGATAATGGTGATCAGTTCGTAAACCGACTCATCGACGCATTTCCCAATACGACAACAGATCCCCATCTCATCTCGATTGCAACCGATGGAGAGACATACGGACATCATCACCGATTTGCCGACATGGCACTCGCCTATACGCTTCATAAAATAGAATCAAAAAAACTTGCTCATATTACTGTGTATGGAGAGTATCTTGACAAATATCCTCCCCGGTATGAAGTTGTAATCGCCGAGAACACCTCATGGAGCTGTTCGCATGGGGTAAAAAGATGGGAGGATGACTGTGGATGTCGTGCCCTCTATGCATGTCTGATATCTGATACCTCGGTCTGTTACCCGGCTTCTTTTACCTCTGCAGTATCCCCCTATAATATCAAGCCCTGGAACCAGCGATGGCGACGTCCGCTTCGGGATGCTATCTCATGGCTTGTCAATGAACTTGCCATCCTGTATGAACGGGAGATGGAAGGACTCTTTCATGATCCCTGGCAGGTGAGGGATATCTATGGGGATCTTGTAATTCACCGGACACAAGAGGGAATAGCAGCGTTCTTCTCTGCATATGCCAAACGAACCCCTACAGCACAGGAGGTGACACGTTGTCTGAAACTGCTTGAGATGCAGAAGAATGCCCTGTTCATGCAGACCTCCTGCGGATGGTTTTTCGATGATATTGCCGGTATTGAGACGGTTCAGGTCATGATGTATGCATGCCGGGCGATGCAGCTTGCACGGGACGTAACCGGTACTGATTTTGAACCGGAATTTATCAGGATACTCGAGAGAGCATCGTCAAATATGCCTAATCTTGGAAATGGCGGAGATATCTATAAGAAATATGTAAAAACTGCTGTTTTTGATATTACCCGCGTAGCTTTTCAGTATGCCATCACATCCCTGATTGAAGGAAAGCCGGGAGAATCACCGCTCAGGCTCTATGATATCTTCTGTAAATCATATGAACGGGCGGAAACAGGTAATCTGAAACTGGCGATGGGTCATGCCCTTTTCAGATCTAAAAGTACCTTAAAAGAGTCAATCATGATGTTTATTGCTCTGCACATGGGCGATCATAACTGTATCGGCGGAGTTGGGACATATACCACTGAAGATGAGTTTGAAACAATAAAAGAGAGGATCTGGACAGCATTTACCAAAAGTGATCTTCCCGGGATGATTCTGTCTATAGACAGGCATTTTGACCTCCATTCATACTCACTGTGGCATCTCTTTCCTGACGGAAAACGAAACGTTATGTATACACTTCTCAACGATGCACTCCAGGATGTTGAATATGCATATAAACAGATCTACCGCAGATATTTCCCCTTTATCACTGCTATGAAGGAACTGAATATTCCAACTCCGAAAGCCCTTGAATTTCCGATTCAATACACCTTAAACAGGGAACTTATTGCTGCTCTTGATGAACAGATAATTGATAATGATAATATTGAGAGGATTTTAAATGATATGAACAGAGGAAATTTCGATACTGATACAAAACTTCTTGCAGTTCATGCGACACAGGCAATTTCCAGATTACTTAACACCATCGCCAGAGATCCCCTGAATATTGTATCTATTGCAAATACGAACCGGTTATTTCATCTTCTCTCTCCACTCTCCCTTACCATGGATCTCTGGTCATGTCAGAATACCTATTACCGTATTGGAGAGAGCATGTGCCATACGATGAGAGAAAAACTCAGGGATGGTGATGAACATGCTCAAGAGTGGGTACGGGAATATTCACTCCTTGGAGATTATCTGAAAGTCAGGTGTCAGTAACCCTGATTGCACATAACTATAATAAATATCAGGAGAATCTGAATGAAAACTCGCGGTAGTGGTATTCTACTTCATATTACATGCCTTCCAGGCCGGTATGGTATCGGTGATCTTGGTCCTGAAGCATACCGGTTTATTGATTTTTTGCAGACAGCAGGACAGCGGTACTGGCAGATTCTTCCGGTGCATCCGACCGATATCAGGTATGATAACTCGCCGTACCATGCTATCTCTGCCTTTGCCGGAAATCCACTCCTGTTAAGTCCGGAACTGCTTGTTGAAGACGGATATCTTGATCAATCAGATATTGAACCGATCAGTGCATTTTCAGATGAACATGTTGATTTTGCATCGGTTATCGCATACAAAGAACGGCTCTGTGATATTGCATACAACCGGTTTGCCTACTTTGGATCAGACTCAAAATTTTCTGAATTTTGCACTGATCAGGCCTGGTGGCTGGATGATTACGCACTGTTTGTCGCGATACGAAAACAATATCCTGATTCCCTCTGGTCTGAATGGCCGGTTGAATTAAAGAACCGGGACCAAAAGGCTCTGATCACATTTCAAAAGAGCCATGCATCCGTTATCGAACGGGAACAATTTCTCCAGTATATCTTCTCCATGCAATGGGAAGCACTCAGGGCACGATGTAAAAAAGCTGGAATTCGTATCATCGGTGATATTCCCATTTATCTTGATTATGACAGTGCAGATGTATGGACCTTCCCCCATCTTTTTCAGCTGGATGATGAGAGAAAGCCACGGGTCGTCTCTGGTGTTCCGCCTGATTATTTCAGTGCAACCGGTCAGGTATGGAATAACCCGCTTTATGACTGGAATGTTTTCAAGGAAACCGGTTTCTCCTGGTGGATACAGCGCCTTCGAAGAGAGTGTGTACTGGCAGATTATATCCGCATTGACCATTTCAGAGGGCTTGTCGGTTTCTGGGAGATTAAAGCAGGATCAGAGACAGCAATTGACGGTCGATGGGTTAATGCCCCGGTATGGGATCTCATCCGGACGCTGATAAAAGAATTTCCCTGTCTTCCGATTATTGCTGAAGACTTGGGTATTATCACACCGGATGTCAGGGAAATTATGCGAGAGTTTGATATTCCAGGCATGAAAGTCCTTGTCTTTGCATTCAGCTCTCCAACCGGTGATAATCCATACATCCTGCACAACATTCCAAAAAACTGCATCGTCTATACCGGAACCCATGATAACACTCCCGTGCGAGGATGGTATGACCAGGATGCAACACCGGCGGAGAAAGAACGATTATTCGCATATCTTGGACGAAAACCGGAAAGTCATGAAATTTCAGACATTTTCATTCGTCTTGCAATGATGAGTGGTGCGAATACCGCCATCATTCCGATGCAGGATATTCTCGGATGTGATCACACTGCACGGATGAATATACCGGGGACGAAAGAAGGGAACTGGAGATGGAGACTGAATAACGATTACCACGAATCTGATCGTGCACAAAAACTTCGTGAATATACCGTCATATACGGGCGATGAAATCAGGAAGAGGAGACATACCTCCTGACCTGTTCTTCCACTTCTTCCCTGGAGAGATATCGTGGTTCATAGAGTTCTCCACTCTTCATGGAATACAGATACATCCTCACCTGTTGGCCGGTTAGCGATTCTGCGGCTATCCGATAGAGATTAAGTTGCAGTTCTGCTCCATCCATCTCTCCTGATTTATAATCAATCACTGCCCATTCATGTTGGTGGTCACAAATAAGCCGATCAATCCGGCCGGTTACCGGATATTCACCGACATGGGTGACAAATGACACTTCTTGTAGTGTTTGGACCGCATCACGAACAAGGGGGACAGACCTGAACTGCTCATACAGGGATCTGCAGAACGATTCAGCAGCAGACCCTTCAATCCCATAGAAGGCGAGAATCAGTTTTGGATCCTTTCCTGAGAAGATCTGATGAAGAAGAGTTCCCACTTCATCAGGATGCAGATGAGAGGCACCAGGAATTACTACCTGATGAAGAGGTTCATCTGATTCACTCCTTTTTCCGGTCATCCGGATATCAGTTACCGGTATCGGTTGAAGGATCCTGGCGATCGGGTTCGTACCAGCAACGGTTTGTTTTCTTGTCCCATATGAGGATGCATAGGTATCAGGAAGAAGAAGAGGCGGATTCTCTTCATGAGCCCACATACGGGTCAGCTGATCCGGATCTGTCAGAACAGTAACCTCTATTGGTCCCTCTCCATCTCCGGGGTCAATTGTGATTATGCCACCTTCTTCAGCGATATCCTGTGTTATCCCAAAGAGGGTGCATATCCAGTCAATCCGGTTATTACTCTTTTCAATTGATTCATGGAATGTATCAGGCTTTTTTCCGCAGAGAATCAGATGATCACGGGCCCGGGTTGTTCCGACATAAAAGAGTCGTTTTTTTTCCGCAGCCTCCTTTTCTTTCTGAATGAGGGATAAAGCAGTATATACCGGGGTCTCACGAATTTCATACTCCTGATCCGGATCAGGGATTTTGACACCATATAGGTGCGGGTGATCTCCGGACAGAATAGCCCCGGATTTTCCCTCTCTGGACGAACCCATGTCAGGCAGGATAACAATTGGAAACTCCAGTCCCTTGGCCGCATGAACCGTCATAATATTCACCGACGTCTTTGAGAGGGTGTCACGTGCTGCTTCACCCTCCCGTTCCTCATCAGCAATAGATATCGTCAAATCGTTGACCAGATCAAATAAACTATAATATCCTCCCTCTGACCGTCCCCTAATAATTCCCACCAGTTTTGTCAGATTCGCAGCCTGTTGCTCACCCTGCTCTAGTGCACCATATATGGTCAGAATACCTGACTCGCGAATAATTATCAGGACCAGTTCAACCACCGGCTCTCTCCCGGCACATCTTCTCCAGGATTCCAGAAGGACTGATGCACGAAGAATCTTCTCACGGTCAGAGAGAGAACAGGAAAAGACCTCTTCATCTGGAAGGGGAAGAGAGGTCCTCAGTCGCTCTGCACATGCCTGTAATTTGTCATATAGGCTCCAGCCCCGTTTTGCCCCTGAAATATGAAGGATATGATATAAGAGGGGATCTGACAGGCTGAAATACGGAGAACGGAGGACACCAAACAGGGCAGCAGAATCATAAGGCCGTATTAGAAATGACAGGACAGAATATAGATCATAAATCTCCTGCCGGGAATAAAACCCAATACCGCCATGCACATAAAAAGGAGTTTCTTTTCGAGAAAGGGCTGTGGTATAATGTGATAAATGTGTTCGTCGCTCAATAAGAATTGCGATGTCTCCATACCCGGCAGGACGAATAAGCCCGTCACGGTCGGTTATCTGAAAAGTCCCGCATGAAACGATCCGGTGGACGAGATCTGCAACCATCCCTGCCTCAATCTCTTTGGTCTCTGAGCGGGCACTTCCTTTTGGTGCTTTTCCAGGCAGGAGCACCGTGACTGAACCGGCTGTCTTTTTCCGTTCATCACAAACCTGAATTGGTTCATATCCAAATTCCCAGGGCTTTTCAGTAGATGCAAAGATCCGGGAGAAGAGGTAGTTGACGCACCCGATTACTTCACGGCAACTTCGAAAACTCGTATCCAGATTGATAAGCTCTCCCCGGCAGTCAGAAAGAATCCGATTTTGTGCCTCCTTAAACCGTGTCACATCGGCGTTTCGAAAGAGATAAATTGACTGTTTGGGATCCCCAACGATGAATAAACTTCGTGTTCCGGGTTTTAATTCGCCAATGATGGCGGTAATTATCTCAAACTGTGCAGGATCGGTATCCTGAAATTCGTCTACCAGAATATACTGATACCTTGGTCTGATATGCCGGGCAACAATATCCTGATGTGATTTTAAAAATTCCCTGGTCAATTGGATAAGATCATTAAAATCCACCCCGTTTACCTGTCGTTTCAGATTCCGCAGGATCTCAAAATACTGTCCTGCAACCTGTGCCAAATCCTGAAAAAACAGAATCGTTGATGCAGTAAATCCGGAACCTTTTACGATATACAGCGATAAATAGGGTACTATATATTCAAGGCCATCTGTCAGGCATTTCTTTGCGCGTCGAAACTGGTCCAGATCATCCTCATCCCAGAATTTTTTCGATCCCAGTTTTCCCGTCGGACGGACTTGTAAAAAAGCCTGTGCAGCAGCATGTAAAATATCAGGCGGGGCATCCGGAGTTAATTCATGCAGATATGGACAGACTTCACGGAGGTACCGAACCGCACGATCATTCTCATCAGTATAGATATCACAAAATCTGATGAAATCCGAGATCGCATCATGTATATCTGGGTCAGCAAAAAACTGCCGGATTACCGGGGTTCGCACTTCCTCCAGAAAAACCTCCCAGGTATTGATAATACTATCCGGATCACGTTCCAGTTCCTCAGCAAATTGTTCGAATGCATCGGTATTCTGAGACAATATTGTCAATATCTGATGTACCTGGTACTTCTCGATCTGGGCAAGAAGACGAATCAATGAGTCATGGATCTCATCTGGAGGTCGTCTGATAAGGGTTTCAAATGCCTCCCGCTGCAGTGCAAGTGCCTGTCCTTCATCAAGGATCACAAATCCGGGATCAAGACCTGCTTCGATGGCAAATTCCCGAAGTATCTGGGAACAAAAGGAATGGAAAGTCATGACCGGGGCGATGACAAGTTCCTCATGTGCCTGCTTCCATATGGGATTTTCCGGATCACACCTCAGTCGTTCAGCAATGGTCTCTCTCACCCGCTCCTTCATCTCTGCCGCAGCCTTGTCAGTGAAAGTGAGTGCCAGAATATCACGAATACGATACCCCTGATCCTGAATAAGATTCAGGTACTTTTCCACCAGTACGAAGGTCTTACCGGTTCCGGCTCCGGCAGTAACCACCATGCTGACATCATGACGGGATATTGCCTCCATCTGACGGGGAGTTGCTGCCATTATGCCTCACCCTCCTCTGATCGCGCTGATTCCTGAACGCCGGCAGGATACCGGTACCATTCTCCCAGTTGGGATCCCCGATCAGGCTGGAACCTGCATATTGTCTTATACGGACAATACCAGTCCGATTTGCACTCTGTTGTTGCCTGAATCTGAAACATACCATCTCTGATGTCATGAACATACGAGACAGACCTATCCAGTGCACCCTCCAGTATTTCATGCCACCGTGGCTCAGAACGTGGGAAATCTCCTTTAGGAAGAGTTTGTTTGAGGGAAGGATCATACAGAGGGATTTTGTGAACAATTTTCCTCTGAAGCTGGATATACGAACCAAATACCGGTTTTTTCTTTGAGATATGCTGAAATGCCAGGAGATACAGCGGAAGCTGAAGAGCTGTCAGTCTGATCAGATCTATTGATCCTGGAATATTCTTTCCAGTCTTGTAATCAATGATTCCAAACAGCCCGTCAGGTGTCATATCTACCCGGTCAATCTTCCCATTAAACCAGATGGGCGCTTCAGAATCATCAGTTTGTGAGAGATCCACACACGGGTTCTTCTCACGTTTCCATTCTTTCATGATTGTTATCAGATCAACCGGATCCCGCCGGGATGTCGGATCATCGTCCGGGCCAGGTACTGCACCAAACGAATATTCAAAAAGACAGGGTGTGTACAGATGGGGAATCCGTCCGTCAGTATCAGGACTCAGGCGGTCAATCTCAGTGGTAATAAACCGTTCAAGAATACCAACTCCGATATCCTCTCCTCCCATTATCTGTTTTCTTTTCGCAAACCAGAGCGGAGTTGTATAGGGGACTTTATCACATTCCTCCTGTGCAATCTCCTTGATACAGGAGAGTGCTGACGCCAAATCAGCCATTCTCAGGGGGAGCATATGCTGTGTATGCATGGTCCGTTTAAACCGGCTCATAATAACATGAATAAGATTTCCCTTTGTCTCGGGAGGGATATCGCTTCCGATATCGGGAAGTGGTCGGATATGGAGGACCCGCTCAAGATAGAACCGGAAAGGGCATTTTGCATAGGTCTCAAACATCGACGCCGACCAGGAATACTGTGGTCCGAATTTTATTAAAAGATCAGCCCTGATACGGTCATCATCCCCGATGATTCCATCATATTCTGACCGGTTTAATCTGAATCGATACGACCGTTCAATGGTTATTCGTTCAACCAGTGAAGCCAGGGAGATTGTTTCAGGAATCAGTGGAAGTGATTTATCCCATTGCTCATGCTGAATATATACTCCTGCTTTAAAAGATGCTTCCATCTCTCCAGAAAGAACATATGCCTCCTGATTTTCCAGATTGGTTATATCTTCATCCGGCCGGTTATTCCATTCAGGTAAGAGGGTTGAGGTTTTCAGATAATCGATAAAAACAGAAGATAATACTGTCCGATCATCTTTGTGATCATACCAGCTTAGATATACCCGCTCTGTTCCTGACGCCAGAGCTGCAATAAACTGGTATTTCTCCTGTCGTAAAATATCTGAAAGAGTCCTGGTATCCATCCGGCTGTTTTCACTGGAGTTTGTAAATGGCAGTCGTGTCGTAAGACGGGGAATCAGACCTTCATTGAGTGAGACCAGAAAGACATACGGGAACTGCTGATGAGCAATCTCACGAAGTCCGGCTAGAAGGACACCACTTTTATCTGAAGGTTCAGTACTGGTCTTCTCCTGCAGGACATGTCGGAGGGCTGAAATAAAATCCAGAAACGAAACCGGTTCAGCCGGATTCAGGTTGGGAATAACACCAGATCCGGAGAGATTCTGCAGATTATTCAGCAATGCCTCAAAAGAGGTAAGATGCAGATACTCCTCATCAGAAAGCCATGCATTCAAGTGATGTGCATGTACAAGACCGGGAACCGGGGATCCTATCTCTTTTAATACATTTTTTACATACCGGATGTGATCGCGAATAGTCCGTTTATCCCGAAGGCCTTTTAAAATATTGACGAACCTGATAATTCCTTCAATGGTGTCGGCAATATCCTGTCTGGGAAGCGGTCTTCTGGGACTATATCTGCCCTTTTTTTTCCCTTGGTCCATATCGTCTGTATCTGATGCCCCTAATTCCTCATCCGGTTCATCACACAGGTGTCGGATATCAGAAAGCCGTCGTTCCCAATCAATATAGCCCCCATCAAGTCCGTACGTCCGGCAGAGCAGATCAAAATTTTTATATGAGAGAGAACGGATACAAAAATGTTTGTCTTTCCCGGTGGCATCATCTTCAGCATGCTCTCCCTCTCCCCGGGCTTCCCATCTGAATCTGCAGTACGGGCTTTGAATTATCCGGACGAGTTCCTCATACCGCATCCCCTTTTCTATAAATTCACAGAGAGAGAGATAATATGCAACAATGGGACAGGTATAAAGCAGAGGACCTTGTGACGGGTGCAGGGGGATACCATAATCTGCACATGCCTCAAGGGCATAGTTACGGGTGCTGCGAAAATCAGGAGTTGCAATGGCAATATCTTCATACGCGACACCGGATTGTATAAGACGGGTTATCTCACGTGCCACTTCCCGCATCTCTGTCGCCGGATCGGTAAAACCCATACCACTAAGATGAGGAAACCAGAGCTGATGCTGTGCGATTGATGGATCATGGCAGAATATCCGCGTCATCTCCTGGTGCATTGACGTGGATGAGATGATCTCCTCCCGATCATATGAGAGCCAGTTTCCAGTGTCAGAAAATACCTCTGGATCCCTCCCGTCCGGAAGTGTATAGTGCATGGTTTCACTTACCGCACCAATCATACAGATAAGCCGTTTCTCAAGTGGCATTGGTTCAAAATACCCATATATATGGACATGACGGATGATATACCGAATTTCCGGTCGATCTTGTTTCAGGAGGTCAATCGTCCATAAAAGCAGGGTATCAGTATCGACGAGATTTTTTTCCTGTAAGGTCTGCTGGTACAGGGATATGAGACGGGAGATCTGATCGCTTTTTTCTGACTGAAGGTGGCCCAGGCAGGAGGGGTAATCAATCTCCCGTCTGATAATGACCTGTATGAGGATTTGAAGATCCTGCACTGCCCGTGGTGACGGACTCTTCTGGGTAAAAAACAGACTGAAATCGTCCTGAAACCGCTGTAAGAGATCCACAAGCAGCAGCCGGGATGTATCTGAGGTAATACGAGTGGTTTTGTCTCCGTACCGATCAACGAGATATGAACAAAACTCATCCAGAGTGCAGATATGATCCTGTACAAAGGAGATTTTCTCCCTGGTAAGCGTATCCTGAACGGTTCGAATCAGCCGGCGTGTCGGGAGAATAAACCATGTTCCAAAGGGATCGCCTTTCAGGTGCGAAATAAAATTATTCACTGAATCAGAGAGACCCGTACCAGGGACTGCACGGATAAGAACGTTCTGACCGGACATGCAGGTGAAAGGTTGGTGTCGGAACTATTTCTGATAACCGAACAGATCTGATGATGGGCACTCTTAAATGTTCAGGGGTCTAATTCCCATATAACCATGCCATGATACAAGCGCTGTATGTAGATGATGACCCGTCCTTTCTAAAAATAGGAAAGATGTTTCTTGAGCATTCCGGTATTATCCGGATTACTACCGCTCTCTCAGCGATGAAAGCTTTAGAAGTAATGCAGATCCAGCCATTTGACGTTATTATCTCTGATTATGAGATGCCTGAAATGAACGGTCTGCAGTTCTTAAAAAAAGTCCGGCAAATCGATGAGATCATTCCCTTTATCATTTTCACCGGACGAGGACGGGAAGATGTTGCAATAGAGGCGCTTAATTCCGGTGCATCATTTTATTTACAAAAAGACGGGGATCCTGCCGCTCTTTTTATTGAATTAATCAATATGATAGAACGTGCGGTCAATCACGCACGGGCAATCACCGAAATTGAGAAGAAGAATGATGAGCTCGCTTCTCTTAATGAGGAACTTACATCCGCCGAAGAAGAACTCAGACAGAGTCTGGATGAACTGGCAAACCAGACCGAGAAGATACGGGAGAGTGAAGAGCGATACCGTCTTGTGATGGAGGCGACCAGTGACGGGATCTGGGACTGGAATCTGAAGACCAATAAGGCGTACTTCAGTGACTGGTATTACCGGATGCTCGGGTATGAACCAGGAGAGTTTGAAGCGAATTACGAAAACTGGCGCTCACTTGTCCATCCGGATGATATCCGAAAGACAGAGACAGAGATTCAAAATGCAATTTCTCAAAAGGACAGAGGATTTGATGTTGAATTTCGTATCAGGACAAAGAACGGCGATTATAGGTATATACACGGAAGAGGAAAAGTTGTCGCATGGGATTTAGAAGGAAACCCGTCCCGCATGGTTGGTTCCCATATTGACATTACAGACCGGAAACGGATGGAGAATGCTCTTCTTGAAAGTGAGGAAAAATATCGGATTTTAGCGGAAAAATCACGGGATCTCATATATCTAATGAGGATTCCTGAGGGATTCTATGAATATATCAGCCCTTCAATCACGTTGCTGACCGGATATACTCAGGAAGATATTTATAAAAACCCAAATCTTTTACGTTCAATTATAGCGCCAAATAGTCTTGAATTTTTTGATACGGCATATCAGGACCTCCTTGCAGGCATTGTGCCTGACGAGTATGAGTTTCAGATTGTGACAAAGTCCGGTCATCTGAAATGGGTAAATCAGAGAAACTCACCATTTTATGATGAACATGGACAAATTATTGCTTTACAGGGAGTAGTTACTGATATTTCCGAACGAAAGACCAGCGAAGAGAACATTTTGGAAGCAATGAAGAAGTATGAGGCGCTTTTCTCAGGTATTCCTTCCGGTATTGTGGTAACAGATGAACAGGGTTCCATAATAGAGGTAAATCAGCATGCAGCACGAATTTTGCATGTAACCAGAGAGGAACTGATTGAAAATGGTATATCACGTCCCACCTGGACGTTTTTCAAACCTGATGGGACACCAGTCTCCCCGACTGAGCAGTATCCCCCTCTTGAATTATTAAAGAAAGGAGAGAATATTCATCAGGTTGAGATCGGAATACAAAACCCCCACGGTGAGATGTCATGGATAATGGCAACAGCATCACCACTCAATCTGAAGGGATATGGATCCGTCATCTCATTTCTGGATATCGGGGAGCAGAGACTGATGTCTCACGCGCTTACCATGGTAAATAAAAAACTCTCTCTTATGACCAGTATCACCCGTCATGACGTAAAAAACAGTCTGACTGCTTTGAAGGGATATCTCTACCTGATGGCAGAAGAAATTGATAAAGAGAGTGCCAAGGAGCTGCTCGCCCGAATCGTATCCATAACAAATGACATTGAACGTAAGATTATTTTTACCAGCACATACCAGAATATCGGTGCTGAAAGTCCACAATGGCAAACTATTTCTGATTTAATGAATGGAATAAAAACCGAGAAGATAGCAGTCGTTCATGAACTCGATGGTCTTGAGGTATTTGCAGATCAAATGCTTGGATTGGTCTTTGAAAACCTGATTCAGAACAGCCTGATGCATGGAGAAAAGGTTCAGCATATTTTTCTTCACCCCCGGCGGGACGGTCAGGATCTGACCATTATCTATGAGGACGACGGCGTCGGGATCCCGGAATCAGAGAAAGAAAATATTTTTCAACGGGGATATGGGAAAAACACCGGGTTCGGTTTATTTCTGATTCGGGAGATCCTCTCAATTACCGGGCTTTCCATTCGGGAGTGCGGGATTTTTGGGGAAGGGGCCAGATTTGAGATCCTCGTTCCTCATGGAGCATATCGATATTCCGTATCATAGGGAAAAGATAACAGATATGATCTTTATCATAAGGTTTTCTTTTTCTGCCTGATCATGGCTATCATGAATCCTTTGCTGCTCGTTTCCTCTTCTTTTTTCAGATTATCCTGCCTGCATCTCCATCATATGTTCAACATTTCGAAGCCCATACCCGTCAAGGATGAATCCGAATCCGATAATACCAACGATGACTGCAAGGATGCCAACGAGTATCTCAAGGAGAATATCAGGGACAAAGATGGTCAAAACACCACATACAAGAGAGCCAATCCCCATCCCGAGTGAAAGCCACAGTCCCTGTGGTATCTTCTTATGATCCCTGATAACCCGGTGTAGAGCCACAAAGGCACTCCCAAAAAACCAGATCGCAAGTATGAGGAGAATGATAAGCAGGTACAGCTCCCAGAGGAGTACCATTATAACTCCTCCAATCATAATGAGAAACCCATTTATTACATCCTTTTTTGAATGTTCCTTTCTCCTGCTCATATGCAGCCCATGAACGAGAATGAGTGCTCCAGTGAAAAATACAACCGTTGGGAGAAGCATTGAAAATAACCGTTCATCTTTGTTCAGAACAATCATACTCAGCATATAACTGACAGAAAGGAGAATTACGCCGAGCAATATCCTGAATTGCCAGGTCAATCGTTGATCCTTGATAAAATCAGGATCGGAATTCTTTTTCGCATCCCTGGCGGTTAAATAAATCGTATGTAACGTCTCAAAAAGCATCAGGATAAGGGGAGCATCATCGATCAGATGGAGGAACGGGTTCTTTTCCGGATCATACCGATCAAGGTGAACCCGGTATTCAGATTCTGTTTCATGAAGGTGATACTGACCATTCCGATAGCTTGCTATGGTTTCAGGTGAGGGGACATTAATCGGTGAGAACTTCCATTCAGGCCCCAGCGGATCTGTCACCAGACTTTTTGGGATGACCACTTCAAAGATGCCCTGATGAAGAGCTGACAAATATTCATAAATATCAGACATACCTCTTACCCATATGAACCGGTCTTATCAACGCACTTGTATATGAGTCCTCATCTGATGAAAAATCACCGGTTTGTCTGGAAGAGAAGGACTCATGACAGACCCCGGACATGATCGATTTATGTCGGTTCCATACAGATACCTAAACACACAAGTGCAGTTACCTATCCCATTTCTCTGGAAAAACCTGCACATAATTCGATCCATTTATATCGTTTCGCCGTAATGTATCAAGACGTGGAAATGAACCCATCAGATACCACCTGGAGTCCGGATATGCTATCCAGTTCCCTGAACGAGGCAGCTTTGGAAGAGATAAACCGCCTTGTTTTCCTTCGCGACACAATAACCCATGAAACGATGAAACGCAGATCCGGAGCCGTTCTTATCGGAATCATTCTGTGTAATATTCTTCTGATGTGGTACTATCAGTCCACATACCTCTTTCTCTGGGTTGCATCAAGCCTGTATTTTTATCTCTTTTATCCGATGCTTCCTCTTGCCCTCTTTCCCTTCAGACTGGCATACCAGAAGATGACCGGGCAGGCACCACGCAAAACCCATGATGCCTCTCTGCTTCAGTGGGCAAAAAATCTGAAGATATTCTCAAATAAACGGGTTGGATATCAGCTCTTTCTTCGGTTCTTTCTGCTCAGCATGATCCCGATAACCTATGGGGTATTCTGTATATACGGTATATCAGTCATCTTTACCCTGATTATTGCATATACAAGTAATATTTTTACCAGTACCGCCCTGTTGCTCCTTGTGCAGTGCCTTGGAATCATTATCTTTTATGCAGAGATCTTTACTTTCAGAGGAAGATTACTCTATAAAACCCATCTCCGCCTGAAAACCAGGATGATCCCGTACAGGCGGATAATCGTCTATACTATCCTTGGATCGGTCCTTATCGGTATCTCGACCATTCTGGTTCTGCTTATGATCATAGCAATGGTTATGCCGGCATTTACCCTCTCCAGATATATTGATATGCTCGCTTTTTTTAATGCCGGAAGAAATATGAGTATTCTTTTTGTGCTCGTATCCCAGTTTGTAATTATGCAGTATCTTCAGAGTTGTCTGAGCAGACATGTGGCGCTGAATATGATCTCTGACTTTATTATAAAACTGAACAAGATAGTATCATCAGAAAAAAGAATGAATATGGATGAGAAGAGACTGAAAAACCTCCTTCTGGAGAGCCGCCTGTATGCATATAACCGGAGAGAGATGCTTGGTCTTTATCCCTCTTATTCTATCGGGGTGAATATCCCGACACTCCTCTCAATCCGGGATCTGAAATCACTTCAGGATATCTTTTTTGACTCATCTCCCGATACAGAAGAACATCAGGACTGAATTTTTCTGTAAAAGCGCGAAGGAACGGTTATCTCAAAGATTACTCCCTCTCCGGCGGTTCCAATCTCCCTGATAGTCATATGGGTAATTGAGAGGATTTCCCGGATAAGAAAGAGACCATACCCGGTATGAGACCCAAAACCACGGGTAAATATCTGTTCCTTAATCGAATCATCGATCCCTATTCCATTATCCGTATACCGTATGAAAAGTGTACCGTTCTTCTCCTCCACTCCAACAGTGATCCTGGTCACCCTTCCAGCATGCCGGAGAGTATTGTCAACCAGATTTGCAAAAACCCTCCCAAGCATGGCATCGGCGTAGATCTCATAATCAGTATGATCCTGATAAAATTCTATCTCCGGAGGGAGCACATGGATGATGGTCTCTTCGATAATGGCTGGCAGGGACTGCCAGATTGGACTTGTAACACCAAGGTTCTGATAATCTCTGGTAAAAAGAATCTGACGGTATATCGTGTCAAGTGCTTTATCCACTGGCTCCAGGTATTGGGATGCATGGTCACTGATCTCATCACGAATCAGGTCCATGGCACCACTCAGAACCGTCAGCGTATTGAGAATGTCATGACGGGTAGTCTCGGAGAGCAGATTTAATTTTTTATTGGCTTCGCGAAGCCCTTCTTCATTCATCTTCTGCTCGGTGATATCCTCAAGTGTCTCAAGTGCACCCCAGACTTCTCCTTGTGAATCGCGAAGTAATGCTCCGGTAAAATACAGCCATATCCCATGTTCACCAATATCCGGGAAGAATCCAATGGATGACCAGGCATCCGGAACCAGATTTGATTGTTTCGCCTCTCCATGATACCACTGATCCATCTCCCCGGTCCTCCCATCAAGGAGCAGATCGACAATACAGGGCCGGGGATGCGGGTAAAATGCCTTCCAGTGATCAGAAGTCCCTATCATTTCACTGGAAGATATGCCGCTATATACCGAGAGCGCCTGGTTCCAATACATCACCCTGTGATTTTTGTCAATAACAAACTGCGGGATCGGGGACTCCTGCAGGATGGCATTGAGCATAGACATGCTTTCCCGAAGAGAATGCTCAACCTGTTCACACAGCCCGGCAACATAGTGGATGGTTCCGATACAGGCACTTGTTCCTTTATATTCACCAATTCGAAGTGAGATAAAAACAGAGATCCGTGTCTTCCCATCCTTATGGAGTAATTCTGCCTCATATGACTCCAAAATAACTCCATAATCCTTTGAATTATGACATTTCCAGATGAGTTCATCCCGGTATTCCGGTAAGACATACTCAAACATGGGTGTTCCCAGTATCTCGTCCCGTTCATATCCGATAATACGGGCAAAGGTTGTATTACAAAAGACCAGAAGATCATGCTGAACAATGAAAACCCCGTCTTCGATATGCTCAACCAAAAACCGGTATAGCTCTTCACTTTCACGAAGTGCAGTTGATGCCTTTTTTATCTCAGTAATGTCCCGAATATTCCCTTCAACGCCTGCAATATTTCCATCTTTGTCATAATAGACATGGGTATTGGTAGAAACCCATACCGGCGTCTTATCTTTCCTGACCAGGAGCATCTCATAATTATAGACAGACCCTTTTTTATTGAGAATTGTCATCAATTTTTCCTGGTCCATAGGATTTTGATAAAATGTCTCTGCAATGTTTTTTCCCAGGATCTCATCAAGCGAATCATACCCTAATAATTTCAGAATACTCGGACTTGCCATGATAAGATTTCCCTGTGCATCACTCCGGTAAAAGACATCCTGGGTGTTTTCAACAACCGAACGATACCGCTCCTCGCTCTCTTTCAAACGCTCACGGTTCTCATTTAGTTCCTGGAACTGGTGCCGGAGTTCATCCTCAGAGCTTGCTATCTCCTCGTATGCAGCATTCAGCTCTTCAAGAGCCCTTTTTTCTTCAGTTATATCGGTTGCCACCTCAAGCCTGACATCACGACCATCCGGCCACCGGATTATTCGGTCGATGATTGAAAAATACCGATCAAATGCTGAATTATAATGCTCCCATGAGTATGGCAAGGGTTTTTGGGCAAGGATAATATTATTTGTACAAAAATCACAGGGTTTTTTCAGGTTTTGAAACTCTTCATAACAGATCTTTCCAATCACGTCACGACCAAGGAAATTCTGAAAATATTTATTCGCATACAGGATTTCATAGGTGTTTGGATCAGACACATACACGAACTGATCAAGACTGTCAAATATGGAGAGCAGCTGTTCGCGTTCCTGCTGAAGGCTAAATTCAGCATATTTCTGTTTTATTGCATGATGCACTTTTGACTCAAGCTCGGCAAACTGGGATTTTGGATCCCCTCCCTTCTGGAGGTAAAAATCAGCCCCATTATTCAGGGCCTCTATGACAACCTCCTCTCTTCCCCGCCCGGTAAAGATAATAAACGGGATCTTATTCCCACAAGAACGAATTTTTTTTAATAACTCAACGCCGTTCATACCAGGCATCTCATAATCAGAGATGATGGCATCATACTCTTTTGTGGTGATTTTTTCAAGAGCTTCAGCTGCAGAAAGGGCCGTGTCAACCTGCAGCATCCCACCCCTTTCAAGGAACAACCGACAGAGATCAAGCAGGAATTCCTCATCATCAACGCAGAGAATCTGATAGGGAGAGCCTGACCCTGACATACACTCCACCACACATATCTGACAAATTACAGAAGATAAAACTTGTCCTCCTATGAACAGGTATCCATTATACTATCAGAGAAAGCAATACCAGTATCCAAATATGAATATATTCATAGTGATAAGGCTGACTGTAGTACAAGGAAACTCAACATATGATTCCCCCGATTCAAATACGACAAATCCGGCCCTGTGAAGAGTGCATTTTTTTTAACCCTCTTGAAGAATTCTGTACCCTCCACAATGAAGCATTATATGGGGAGAGACTTACGCGGTGGGAGCAGGATGATCCGACACTCCCCTGTCCATATCATTATACTCCTGATGAGATCATGGAACTCATCGAACAATTCCCGGATGGAGCGAATCGGCCGATTCAGAATACCAAAATATGGATGGCCAGATAACTGGTTCTCATTTTCTCTTTCCGATAAATAAAAATGGACGCTTGAAGAATGAAAACGGATTATTTTTCACTTCTATTGGATAAACTCCTTCGCTTGCGGATCTGACATCCTCAATGGTATAAAACGCATGGGGATTAAAATCCCGAATCAGGGGGATGAGATGGGGTATCTTTGACCTTTTTACGACCATAAAGATGATGGTTACCTCGCCATTTGCTCCCTCTGCGGTAATATTGGTTACTCCATAGCCATACTGTCGCAGACGGCTTATAAATTCCCCGGTTGGAAGCGGAGTAATGAGTCTGACAATTGCCATCCCCAGTTTCATCCGCTCTTCTATCTCCATCCCGATGTAGGTTCCTGATGCAAATCCCGCACCATATGCGATATAACAGATGGGATTGGTGATATTTGCCATGACCTGTCCGATGGCAAGCAGCCAGATGGTCACTTCAAAAAAACCAAATATGGGGGCTATAAATTTAAAACCCCTGGATATCATGATATAACGGATGGTACCGATTGATACATCACATATCCGTGCACAGAAGATAAGTACCGGGATAACTCCAAAGGTATACAGATCTGACGAGAGAAACCCGACATCCATAAGGATCTCCTGAGTACTCAGGTAGCCTTCTAATTATAATTACTGGATATCGTCACATTATCATCACGGAATGACAAACTGACATTTTACATATGTCATCTCTTTTACCCTTTTTACCATCCGGCATACTGATATCTCTTTGAGTCTATACGCTACCAGATATGTCTGGGACAATGCTTGTTGCAGTGGACGGATCACCTGAGGGATACAACGCTCTTATCTGGGTTTTGGAACATATCAAAGAGGAAGGACGGGCATGTGCCCTGTATGTGATCTCTCCTGCTAAATATGCAGCGATTGAGGGGGCTGCCGGATATGAAGGAATTTCTACCCTTCATGAACTACGGGAAAAAATGGTTCAGGAGGAGAAGGAACAGGTGATAAACAGGATAAAAGAACTGGCCCATGACCGGAATGTTGATGTGGAAATCATCGTCCGGACCGGCGATCCACGAAGCGAGATTTTACAAACCGCGGAAGAGGTCGGTGCCGATCTTATCGCAGTCGGATCAACGGGAAAAGGTCTTGGCGCCAGGATTCTGCTTGGTAGTGTGAGTACCTATATCATGACGCATGCAAAAGTGACCACTGTGGTTGTCAGATAACAAAAAAGACCTCAGAATTTTCTAAAGTTACCACTTCTCTTTTATCCTGGTTCATCGATTATAATGCATGAAGAACCTATCCGTACTGGTGCTCCTCCTCCTAATTGGGATGATGGTAACCGCAGGATGTACCGGATTTGAGAAAACACAACCGATGAGCATATCAGAGGAGTCATTCTCCCGTTCAAAGGGGACATATGAAACTGACGGGTATGCCTATGCACCTGCCCCTATGGCAAAGGCTACATCAGCTGCCGGATATGAACCCTCGTCAGCGACCGGTTCATCAATTCCTGAACAGAAGATAATCAGAACAGCGGAAATCAGAATCGAAGTAAGGAATGTCTCGGTATCAGCTGAGCAGGTACAGGAGGTTGCAAAACGGTATAAAGGTCTTATCCAGTCATCATCCGTCTCCGCCGGAAGTCAGAACAGATATTCAGGAACGGTGACCATCCGTATCCCTGCACAATATTTTGACCAGGCACTTGCTGATATTATGAGTCTTGGAAAGGTACTATCCAGTTCAATAAACGCAGACGATGTCACCGAAGAGTATGTTGACCTGGTTGCCCAGCGTGATTCTCTGACCAATCAACTGACCCAGTACAACCGGCTGCTCGAAAAGGGATCAAATGTGTCAGAGATACTTGAGGTTCAAAAAGAGATAGAACGTGTCCAGGTCCAGCTTGACCGGATTGTTGGCCGGATGAAATATCTTGATAACCGGATAGCCCTCTCTACGATTACTGTCAGTCTCAGTGAACCTGCTCAGGTCGAGACTCCGGGAGGATACTCACTGCCGGGTGTTATCAGTGACGGGATTGCCGGATTTGTCTATACCGTGGTCTGGCTCTTTGTTGCTATTCTGACACTGCTTCCGCTCATTCTTCTGGGTGGGGCGGGATACTTTGTGTACCAGCGGTGGAAGAAGAACAAGGCAGAATAATCAGTGAACAGCACACCACTATGATCCGGATGGTTCAGGGACATGAGATACTGGTACTTCGGGATGTGCTCATTCCAGGCGGAAGAATTGCTGATATTACCATCTCAAACGGCCGGGTTATGCATGCCGGAGCAGCAGGAACGGGTGATGTGGAGATCGCATGCAGGGGGAAGATGGTGCTCCCCGCCGGGACCGATCTCCATGTTCATATGAGAGACGGAGTGCAACAGGAGAAGGAGACCTGGAAGAGTGGATCACAGAGTGCTCTCGCCGGCGGGGTAACGGTTGTTGTGGATCAGCCAAATACCATCCCACCTCTGACCACTCCAGAACGGGTGCAGGAACGGGTCATCCGTGCTGAATCGCAATCGTACGTACGATTTGCGATAAATGGGGGGGTAACGTCTGATGCGGATCTTGCGGGGATGTGGGAGGCAGGGATCTTTGCCTTTGGAGAGACGTTCGCCGGTCCGTCAAGTTATGGAGAGGCAGTATCAGGAGATGTGCTCGTACAGGCTATGGAACAGGTGGCACGGTGGAATGGTCTTCTTACCATCCATGCCGAACAGGTGAGTGAGGGCGATGATTCTACCCTTGTGGAACATGATCGCCTGCGACCGGTCACTGGCGAAGTTCAGGCAGTGCAGGATGTTCTGAATCTGAATACACCGGGATCACAGCTCTATTTTTGTCATCTTTCATCGGCTGATGCGATCCGGGCAGCGGTTCATGGTACAGCATATCGTGAAGTGACGCCACATCATCTCTTCCTCTCGCTCGAAACATTTGAGCCGGATGATGCACATGGAAAGGTTAATCC
>NZ_DAONKG010000002.1:14284-28129 GCF_035406105.1 Methanospirillum sp. | reverse complement strand
AATTCAGGTCAGTGACCGTAATTGCCATGGGGACGGCATCAAGAATCGATTCATACCAGATTACCTTATCTGCAATCGTCCCGACGGTTGCGTTAATTCCTTCGATAATCTTCCGATACTCCCCTTCATGCCTCGAAACATCTGCACGGACAGCATAATTTCCTGCTGATGCGGCCTCCACCAGCATGTTCATATCAGCGGAAAGGGCCTGAAGACTCTCAATTGCTTTGATAAAACCAGGAACAACCCTGTCCTGCTCTGATCTTCTACCAATTTTCCGATATTCTTCAAGCTCTGAGAGATCCCCATAACTGATCTTCTCAATAGAACCGGCAATGTGATTCACCCTGGTCCGGACAGCATTAATACTTGATGCAAGCTTGACATACTCTCCCTGATACTTGGATTCATCCATCCCCCGGGTATGATCATTGACTGCCATCCGGTCCAGTACGGCACCTGCATCCTGGAGGGGCCGGACCACCGCATCGAGTATCGCATTAATTCCTTCAATGATCTTCCGGTAATCGCCCTGATGTTTTGTTGCATCAGCGCGTACTTCCAGACGTCCCTCAACCGCAGCTCTGATCAGGAGATTGCAATCGGCAATGAGAGCCAGAATATGTGACCTGAGTTGATCGAGCTTTTCATTTGCAAGGGCCTGCTTACCAGGCAATTGTTCAAGCACCGGATTAAAATCTCCGGCAGAGTAAGACGAAAGGATGGTAAGGATCTTTAATACACTCCCGACATGCAGGCTGACTGCATTGTTGTACCCGGCTGTTATGTCCCGGTAAAAGCCCTGGTAGGGAGTAAGATCAATTGATGCATCCATATCCCCGGCTGTATGATATTCATACATCTGGGTGGTATCTTTCAGGAGCCGGTTGAGACTATCAATACAATTATTCAGATTGTTCTTGATCTCGTTAAAATCTCCATTATATTGGTCAGTAATTCGGGGCGGGAGATCTCCTTTTGCTATCCGATCCACATACTCAGCCGCCACATTCAATGGGCCGATGATGGCGTCCAGGGTTCCGTTGATACCTTCCATGAGAATTCTAAGTTCTCCAGAGTACGGAGCAGGATCAACTCTTGCATCCAGATCTCCTGCCTGAGATCGCTCCGTTAGATGTATAATCTCCCGGACTGCTGATATTTCTGCGGTTTTGTCAAAATAATACGCAAAAATTGAGAGCAGATTTCCTTCCTGATCAAAAAACGGCGTGTAATAGTACTGTAAATGTCGGACTCCGCTTTTTACATGGGCATCAAGTTCACCATGCACCGTACTTTTCTTTTCAAGTGCTTCTGTAAGTGATCCGCCAACCCGGTTCCGGACATCAAAATCGGAGATCTTCATCCTGCATAATTGTTCAGACGGGGTATCGGTCAAAGCGGCGAACGCAGGGTTTGCATACTGTATGGAGAGATCGGGATTCACATCGACAATTGGAGATGGTGCATGTGCGATTATGAATTCAGATCTCTTTCTGAGTGCCACAACCTCAGTGATATCAACGATTGTCGCCATCAGACATGGGGTTCCGACGTAGTCAATGCGTTTTAATGTCACCTTACAGGGAAAAACTGTCCCATCAAGCCGCATATGCTCCCATTCAAAACTGACGTCCTCACCGCCAAGAGCCTTTTTGATATAAAATGCCGCTCCTTCCATTGAATCTCTCCCGTCACTCTGTTTCTCTGGTGAAAGAATTGACGGAGGTTTCCCGATAATATCCTCACTATCACGGGCACGAAACATGGTATACGTTGCTGCATTGCAGTCAAGATATCGTCCATCCTGACCGATTATCTGAATGGATGCCGGAGTTGCATCAATAATATTCATCAATGTGGTTGCATCGGTTACGAGTATCTTTGCCGTCATTCTGTTCCACCTTTTCTTATTACATGAAATACCATTATCTAAAATAAAGATATCGACTTTTTTTGTGTAGTTTACGTTTCCTGTAAATAGGATAAAAAGGCTTGGAATTATGCGCAGAAATAAAAATCTATATATATATATATATATATATATATATGAGTTAGGACCTAGGCAACGGTACCTTTTCTTAAATATTTTGAAATTGGATTGCAGTAACTAAATGAAAAAACATTTAGATAAAATAACAATTTGCTCTTTCTGTGTACGTCATAGAAGAGATATTTAACCTTGGGATTGGAGAGTACTGGCCTCGACCTCTATCTGATCACGGAGATCTTATCAATTACCGGCCATACTATACATGAGACAGGAGGCACGGTTTGAAATTGTCACAGGACACGGGTTATTTCGGATTGAGTAAAATCTAACACTTACACCGCTTTTATTCTGAACTTCCCCTTCGGGACCGTTATCTCAAATCTGGCACCTTTCCCTTTCTCCCCGCATTCATGGATTGAAAGGCCGGTAATTGACAGAATCTCCCGTGAAAGAAAAAGACCGATTCCGGTATGTTTTCCATACCCATGCTCAAAGATGAGATCTTTTTCGTTCTCCAAAATTCCGATTCCGTCATCTTCACAGACAATGATGCATGCATTGTCGGTAAACATCTCTGAAAACCGGATGAATGTGGTTCTTTGTCCATGCCGTACTGAATTCTCAATAAGGGTTGAGAAGACTTTTCTGATAAGGGGATCAGCAAATATCTCAAGAGAGGAAGATATCTCTGATTCAAATCTGATTTCTGTTGGATTGACTTCTCCCCATGCAGACCGGATAACCGGGACTACCTGTACCCATCCTGAAGATATGATACCAAAGTCCTCATACTCACGGGTAAATCCAATAGTCATCTCTATCCGGTCTCCTGCCTCCCTACACTTGGAAATATAATAACATGATTCTTTTAGATCTGATGACATGGATGCGAGTTCTAAAAATCCGTTTATTGAATTGATAAGATTTAAGATATCATGACGGGTCAGACTGGTCAGAAGCCGAAGTTTCTGGTTTGATTGTTTCAGGGCATCCTCCATCTTTTTCCGCTCGGTAATATCCCGTGAGATCCCAAGAATACTTGTGGGTCTGCCATCAGTATCACGCAGCAGTATTGCCGAATTTTCAACAAAAATAACAGATCCATCCTTGCAATACTCTTCAGTGATAAAATAAATGGTCCGGTTGGGATCGGTAGTCCCGTTCAGTTCTGCCATCATCTCTTTCTTAAAGAGTTTCAGTACCATTTCAACCGATGCTGGCGTCAACATCTCATCAAGTGACTGCTCTAAGGTTTCCTGAGCAGTAAAGCCTTTCATCTTCAGAACAGAGGGGCTTGAGTAGGTCAGCTTCAGATTCATATCAGAGATCCAGATATGGTCCGCAGTATTATCAGCAATCAGCCGGTACTTTTCCTCACTCTCATGGAGGGCTTCTTCTGTCAGTTTTTGATCCGTTATATCCATGATATTGCCAATAACCCGTATCACTTTTCCATCAGCAACGATGGCTTCAGCTGCAGTACGAATCCATATCCTCTTTCCTTTTGTGGTTGTAAAAGGAAAGATCATATCATAGGAGATTCCTTTTGTTGCACACAACTCAAATGCATCACGTATGACAGGCCGGTCTTCAGGATCATAACAGGAGAGACTGAGGGCTATGAGATCAGGAGAACCGGGAGGGATCTCATCTGGATCTATCTCATGAATACGGTACGTCTCTATAGTCCAGGTCATCGTCTGTCTGCCGACATGCCACTCCCATCCACCTATTCGTGTCAGTTTCTGGGTTGCATCCAAAAGATCCCGACTCTCCTGCAACGCTTCTTCTGCCCGCTTCTGCTCGGTGACGTCATTATAAACCGCTACAATCTCGCCACTTTCAAGCTTGAAGATCCGGTTTTCATACCAGTTGGCGTATTTATCATCAATGTATATCTTCTGCGGATAGTACGCAGGTATTCCGGTCTTCCAGACCTGCTGAAATACCGGTATCAGCCCGTATTCATCAATATTTGGTCGTAAATCTGCAAGACTCTTACCGACTACCTCTTCAAGGGTTTTTCCTTCGATCTCAAGTGCCATCCGGTTAAAATCTTTAATGATGTAATCTTTTCCTTTTGATCCGTCACCCTGAACGGTATAGGTTGCTACTCCGCTTGTTATCGTATCCATCAGGCCACGGAACCGCTCTTCGCTCTCTCGTAAGGCATCTTCTATTCGTTTTCGGTTTGTGATGTCACGTGCAATCCCAAGTATTCCGATAATTCTGCCTTCCGGATCCTTCATGGGTGTTTTTATTGTCTCAAATAACCCATGGTATCCATCCTCGGCAAAGGTAAGCCATTCTTCATTGACACATGGCCGATCGGCGGCCATCGCTCTTTGGTCATGCTCGCGGAAAAAGTCAGCCAATTCTTTATCAACAAAATCGTAATCGGTTTTTCCAACAATCTCCTGCTCTTTGGCCCCATAAAGCCTTTCAAAAGCACGATTGCAACTTAAAAATACTCCATCAGGGTCCTTGAGCCAGATAAGGTCTGGTATAGTCTGAATGATACTTCGCTTCTCGGACTCGGATCTGATAAGTTCCTCTTCTGAACGTTTTTTATGAGTGATATCTATTAGAAATCCTTCAATTCCGACTATCTTTCCATCCTCTCTGACAGGTATGGCAGAAAAAATATGAACACCAATCGACCCATCCTTACACCGGCGGGTAAATTCTCCAAATGGGACGGACTCTCCTGACAGCATCTTTTCAACATTCCGCTGGGCCAGAACAATATTTTCATCTACCTGGGTTATGGAAAAGTGCTTGCCGATTACTTCTGATCGGTCATGATATTTATGCATATGCAGCCATGCATCATTCACGTCAACAAAATTCCCACCGCGATCAATCCGAAAATACCCTGCTGGAGTATTCTGAATAATATTTGTCAGACGATCCTTACTTGCACGGAGTTCTGCAGCCATCCTTTTTTGATCAAGAAGGGCACGTGCAAGGGAGACATTCCTGTAACTGAGCTGTGAGATGAGGGAAGAGAAACGAGTATAAAAATCCATGACAGTAGTTACAGTCTCCCTGCTCCACCGGGGGACACGATCAAGGGCAGCCAGATACTCGTCCGTATCAAATCCGAACCGCTCGGCCTGTGCAGTAAATACCTCCCGATCCGGTACTTCGTCGTCAAAAAAGAACTGGCCGAGGAAAAGATTGCCCATGTGTTTTTCTCCAAGAAAAATAGGCGTGACCATGTCCCACATATTATTTTTACACTTATAGACAAGATACTGGCCAGGCTTTACGTTCGTGGTGAGAAATATATCGCTGTCACGGCAGTTTTTTGCACTCTCCTCATTGACCCGGTGAAATTTTGTACAAATATCCTGCCATCCGGTTGCAACCAGAATATTCCCTTTCAGATCAAGAATAGCAATACCAATATGGGTCAGTGCATAAAAATCATCCATGAGAAGTTGAATTTCATGGCTGTCAATGATATTTCCAAACTCTTCTTCGGTAATATCATACTCAGGAGTCAGAATTGAGTCAAGTTTTAATTGAAGTTGTCTCTCACGTTCAATAAGCTCCTGGCGGTTCGCAGCTATTTCATCATAGTTTTGACGAAGTTCTTCTTCAGAAACCCGAATCTCTTCATATGCTGACAAAAGGGCCTCGTGTTGTCGTAAAAGATCCTCTTCAGTACGTCTCCTCCTGATAATCTCCCACATCATGGAACCAAGTGTCTGCAGGGCATTAACATCATCATCCTGGTATTCAGTCTCTTTATTGGCAACCGCAAGAATAGCAACAATTGTATCATTATCAAAGATTGGAACGCCAAGGAAACGGGTGATTTGAACATGCCCCTCCGGATATCCGTGTTTTGCAGGATCGGGGAGCGAATAATCATTCATAATCGATGCAGTCCGGATCCGGATACAGTTACCCCATATGCCGGCATTATGTAATGGAAACCGCATCGGTTTATCCTGTATCTTGCATAGCTCCATCACATTATCGGACCATGCATGAATGATCATCTCTGATTCATCAGGAGTAAGTGTGCCAATGAATGCATACCGGCTTTTTGTTATCTGAAGACTCTGTGCCAGTGCATAGCTCATAATTTCCTTTTCAGATGAATCAACCATGCCCAGAAGACTCAAAAAGGATTGGAGGCGTGTGAGATGGAGTTTATTCTCTTCGTCCGCTAATATCCGATCAGTACAATCATGGAATACTCCAAGGAGGGCTGGTTGCCCATCTAGTTCAAGGGGTGAACTATGCACATCTGCATAGAAGATACTCCCATCCTTTCTTTGCATGGGAATATTCGAAATGAACATTACCTCTCCGGATCGCATCTTCTCAAAATCAGACATGATAAGGGGAAGGGCATATGTTGGATGAATCTCGGCAGGAGTCTGTCCTATAAGCGTTTTGCGGGAGGAGCCGAGCATCCGGCACATTGCTTCATTTACAAAGATAAACCGTTTTGTCCTGACATCCGCAACAATAAGCCTTCCGGAATACTCTCAAGAACCGCTCTGACACGCTGTTCTGATCGTTTGAGAGCTTCCTCACTCTTCTTCAGGTCAGTAATATCAGTTGCAATCTCAAGTCTGACCAGTCGTCCATCTGTCCACCTGATCGCCCGGTCCCGGCAGTCATACCATCTTCCGGTCCGTGCATCCTTATACTCCCAGCGGTAAACCCCGGTTGGACCTTTTTTTCCCATGAGAAGATGATTCGTACAAAATGGACACGGGCCGCCGGTCTGCCCATGGATATGGGCATAACATTTTTGACCATGTACAGTTCCATATTGTCGGCGTCCCCGCTCATTCATATATAATATGTCATAGGTGTCCATATCCGAGACATATACTAAAGCATCAATACTGTCAAGAATGGTGTAAAGCTGGGCCTGTATCTCTTCAATATAGAGAGAATGAGCGGAACTGACAGATTGAGAGATCTGATGTGAGGGTTTGGAGAAGGTCTCTGGAGGATATACCTGCTCAGGAACACTGTGTATTTGTGAAAATAAATCAGGTACAATTTTATCCTGTTTTCGAAGATAATTTAGTATTTTTTCCGAATGAATCCATTCTCTGTCAAGATTAGTTACCATCGCGTCAATACGCATCACCTGTTCATTGATCTTTTCAGAAATTTCAGGATCAATCATATCAGCATATGAAGCAATGATGGTCAGGGGATTTCGTATCCCGTCATTTAATATGGCAAGCTGAGCAATGTTCTCCTGAATCTTTATCATTGCCCGTTCCTTTTCTTTTTCCAGGAGTTTTTCAACGGTGACATCCCTTCCTTGGGCGATAATTGCAATCGGTGTCTTCCCATCCGGAGTATAAATTGTTGATGAATTCCAGACCACTGCTTTTACCATTCCATCCGTGTGAAGAATAGGAATCTCAACCGATTCCCACCGTACCCCCTCCCGGGTCGTATGAATAAGTCGCATGGCATACTCTGCCTGATCGGGTGGAAAAAGAACCTGTATCGGCTGTCCAACAAGTTCCTCAGCATCTCTTCCCATAAGCAATTCAAAGGAGTGATTCACCCGGGAGATAACAAAATCCGGATCCCACACGATAATGGGGACATTTGCATACGCGATCAGATTTTCAAGATACACATTAGACTCGTTCAGATATGATTCGCGTCTCTTTCGATCGGTGATGTCCTGAAAGAGCGTTACAAACTGACCGGGTTGTGAGGCATAGGCAAACACCTCAAAAAATTTATCTAATTCCTGGCTGAACTCCTCAAAATGGATAGGTGTGCCAGTCAGAGCCACATGCCCATATATCGTAATCCAATATGGCTCTGTGCCCGGAAGAACATCAAGCACAGTCCTGCCGGTAACGTCATGAGCAGATAGTCCGGTCATCTGCTCAAATGCAGGATTAACATCAAGAAAGCGATAGTTAACCGGTGTGCCGGATTCATCACAGATGATCTCATGAACCGCTGTCCCGACAATATTTTTTTCAAAGAGTTTCCGATATCGTTCTTCACTTTCTGCCAGCCTTTCATGAGCCGACTGTACTTCATGCAACTGCCTGGTTAACTGTTCTTCGGTGGCCGTAAGCTTTTCAAGGGCAGCAAAGAGATCTGCATTCTTTTTGGTAAGTCGCCATTCTGAATTCTTCTTCTCGGTTATGTCCTGAATAATTCCCACGATACGACCACGTGACATGGGTTCTCCCTCTTCGATGGTAGCAATAGAAAGGAGTATTCTGGGCGCGGATTTATCAGCAGGAATTATAGAGTATTCGATATGATATTCTATACCATGTTCGATTAGATTGGTATAGGCATTATTGACCCGTTCTCTCTCACATATAAGGTCAAACACATCGGTAACCGGAACTTCACGGGCCTGTCCGTTCATCCCATATAACCGGAGGGCCTCCTCAGATAGCCATATTTTTTCTGAATCTATGACATGTTCCCAGGATCCTATCTTTCCGATCTCCTGTGCTTTTCGAAGACGTTCCTCATTCTTACGTAATTGTCGATCAGACTCACGTTGTTTAATTGCATGATTGATTTTATGAGTCAGATCAGCAAACAGGGGACCAGGACTCCCCCCTTTTTGCACATAAAAATCAACCCCTTCTTCTATCGCCTCTATGACGACTTCTTCTCTTCCCTTTCCGGTAAAAAGAATGAACGGGATATCTCCAATTTCCGATCGGATTATCCGTAATAACTCTATACCGGTCATACCTGGCATCTGGTAATCAGATATGACAGCATCATATCTTCCGGCACGTAGCTTTTCAAGCGCTTCTTTGCCAGATAAGGCCTTTTCTACCTCAAACCCGGAGTGTTTTAAAAACTGGACTGATGCATCGGCAACCAGCGGTTCATCATCAATATAGAGAATGGTTGTCATTGCAGGCTTTCCATTATAAATGAAATACCTTCAAAAAAGCAGCAAGCAATATCAGCATGATGCGAGAAGACCGCTGGCAGGTACTTCCCTTTTGCCTTCAGGACAATCCTATCATCATCTACAAAGAGGAGATGGGGAGGAGCAGAGAAAGAGAGAGATGAATATACCGTCATAAACGATCACATCGGGGGGTATTAGTATCTTTGATCTGATATGATATGAACAGCGTGTATATCCAATCATCATCACCCGTTGATAATATAATTACTTCTCCTGCTGAGACATCTCACAGAAACAGGGCAAAACGGGCGGGGACGATCCAGGTTGTTGAATTCATCCTTGGAAATGATATGTTCGCAATTGATCTCTTTGATACCCGTGAGGTGATTACACAGACCGAAGTAACCCCGCTTCCAAATACCCCTCCGTATCTGAAGGGGATCATCGATCTACGAGGATCTATCACAACCATTATCGATCTTAAGGACCTGATGCACATATCAGCCGAGTCGAAGGGAAAAAAGAACTCAAGAATTATTGTCCTTGACCGGTCAATTTCAAGTAAACCTGTCGGCATACTGGTTGATGACGTGTTTTCAGTCACTACATACAGCCAGGACGATATTGACAAGGAGAACACATCAGCGAGAGATACGCACCGGGATATTATCGGTGTGATCCGAAAAAAGACAAAAAGCGTGGGGGAGAAAGATAAGAGTGGTCTCGTCGTCTGGCTTGATATCAGAAAGATGATAGAAAAGATTGAGGCTGACCTGTAACGCAATATTTTTTTTGACCCGCCCTCTCCTGAAACAGGAGATTTCATAGTGCAGTCAGATAATGACGATTAGATTTTAATTACATGGCAAAGCATTTTTCAGAAAGGAACGAAACGTCCCGTATAATTGTAAAAAAAGGAACGAACATTGAAGAGGAATTCGGAGAATTATTTTGCTTCGTATTTTTTAATGACTGCAGTAAGTCTTGCGATAATATCTTTATTGAGATCCTTGACCTTCCGTGCAGCAATCTCGTGAATCTTCTTTTGAGAGAGGTCAGTCTCCTTTCCAAGCTGTGTCTGGGTAACAATTTTCTGCTGGGTCAAGGCATTGATCCGATCTGCGATATCATGTGGAATCTCAACGATATCCTCAAGAACTGACTTTGATCCTGCCTTTGCTGCAGGTTTTTTGGCAGTTGCTGCAGACGTTTTGACGGGTTTTCTGGCCGTGGCAGATCTCTTTGATGCCGCACCTGAAGCAGGTTTTCCTCCTTCTTCAACCTGTACCTGTTTCTTGATTGCTTTTACTTCGGCATCCAGCGACTTGATCATCTTCTCCATCTTCTGGATCTGAACCGCCTGCTGATCTATAAGACGTTGAAGGTCGTCAGAAGAGACATTTTTGAGATTCTGAGTCTTTGATACAGTCTTTGTGCCGACTGATTCTTTAGCTGGTGCCTTTTTGGATGCTGGTTTTGTGACCATTATGATCCCCCCACAAGTCTAATGACGTATAAGAGTGTTGTTTCATTTTTCATAAACATACCGGGCCCAAAATCCCGGATAGCACTCATACATCAATGGTGACTTACCAGATAATAGAACGTGCTATTTTATATTTTTTTAGTTTAAGATACGGAATCTACCGTGAATTCTGAAAATCTAATTACTTCAGGTATCTAATCCATATGGTATTCAGAATATCATAAATTGCATCACATATGCAATATTATCTTGAAAAACCAATAATTTTATACGATTTATCTCTCATTGCAACTCTATCATCTGGATGGAGATTATTCCATGATTTCATACTGCATGTGATCGTGCGCCAAATAACAACAGCTCCTGAAAGAATTTGCAAATCCTCAGGACGGTCTTTAAGATGACTTAGTCTGCAACAACCAAGGAAAATAGATAATAAATTGCGTCAGTATTGGGTAAAAAAATTCCAACCCTCCTGATATCATGAGGGACCGAAATATTGAATTCGATCAAGACGCTCATATATACCATGAATACCTCCAATTGCGGAGCAGCGTGTATGGGTTCTGATATTCCATCCAAGATACCACCGGAAGTCCTTGAGCCCTTACTTGACATCGGAGGGCTGAAAGGGCTCTCACATAAAATTATGCCTCAGGAATCAGTCCAAAAAAATGTTGCAATGTTTAAGGCACTCTCAGATCCCTTCAGGATCACTATCCTCTCCCTGCTCAGTGTCCAGCCCCTCTGTGTCTGCATAATCAGGGAAATATTGCAGATATCTGATACCCGGCTCTCCTACCACTTAAAAAAGTTAAGTTCGATGGGACTGATTAACGGAACATCACAAGGGAATTGGATCATCTATGAGCTGACTGACCTTGGAAGAAAGGCACTATCGCTCTGTTCTGACCATAGGAGAGAGAAGAAATAAACCTGAAACCATTTATCAAAAAAAAACCACCGGTACTATGCAACACCTATGAGATCGAATAGTTCATGTTTCAGTGGTTTGTGTATTGCAATTCTCGGAACCATCCTGCTGGTTAATACCGTCAGTCCTGTGTGTGGGGCAGTCTTTTCTATAAATGGAAGCGAGATAGAACCAGCTGCGGTATCCGACGTTCTCATGTCAGATCCATCACTCCTTCAGGGAGACCTTTTACCTGGTCAGGTCATCCTGTTCTGGAATACTCATTGCGGTGCCTGTCACATGGCCTGGGAATTCCTTGATGAGTACCTGCCCCTGCACCCGGAAATAACGCTCATTGATTATGATCTCTACAATAGTACTGAAAACCGGACTATATTTGATGAGTATAAAACAAAATACAACAGGGATCATCTATCTGTGCCCTCTGTAATCGTAGGAAATATTACAATCGAGGGATCACAGGATATCAGAACTTTTCTCCCGGAGATTATACAGTTACAACAAAAAAATTCACCATCAAATGGAATAATGTCAGTAATTCATAATTTTTTTCAAAAAATTAGTTTTTGGTAATCTTTTTTTCGTCATATCTGAAAGCCGATGACAATCCATTTTTTTGCTCATCACATGTGAGATATGGATTGTAAAAAGCTAAAAACTGGTTCTCATCCAGAGAAATGGACATGAATACCAGGTAATGCCCCTCACCTCGCTGCGTACCTGATGGATCATATGACTTCGTCAGGTTTTACCGGCCAACATTTAAATAGATACTCACCGATATGAGATATATGCCTCGAATACCGAAAAAACACCTCTTCTTTCTTATTCTTTCAATAACCCTCTTCCTCCTCCTGATACCCGGTACCTGTGCAGCCTACACCGAACCGACAGTCATCATCACCGGATATACAATATCACCAGATGTTATCCTTCCCAATGATATCGGAACAATTGAGGTGACCGTTGCAAATACCGCAATGCAGGCGTCGAAAACGGCGACGGAAACTGGTGGTTCCCAAAATGAAATTGCAGAATCAAAGACTGTACCGGTTAATGCATTCATTGAGTCTGCGATCCTCAAGACCACCGACTTTACCGTCCTTTCAGGCTGGTATCAGGACATCGGGGAGATAGGACCAGGGCAATCGATTACTCTTACGTTCCTCGTTCAGGCTCCTGCCCGGGAAGGGCTTTACTTCCCGGAAGTCTGGATTCGGGTCAGAGGGGCGGAGAGTGTGAAATATCCGGTTCCGGTCAATGTAAATACCCGGCACACCCTCATCAAGCAGCCATCCATCCGTTTATTACGCTCAGTCCCGGGTAATATCACCCCGAAAAGTGCTTTTAATATTACCCTGGACCTGGAAAACGAAGGGCTTGCGACGGCCCATGACATCATTGTCGAAATAATAACCCCAAATACCTCGCTCTCCTCGCAAAGTCCTGAACGACAGTTCATCCGGGAGCTAAAACCGGGGGAGAAGAAGGCCGTCACACTCTCTTTCCAGTCAGATAATGACATCCCCATCGGTATCAGGCAAATCCCGGTCAAACTATCATACCTGAATGCAGACGGAACAAGACTTGTGCAGAACGAGCAAGTAGGAATACTTATTCAAGGGACCGGGGAACTTGGTATTGCAAAGCAGATCATTGATCCTGAACAGGTATTTCTCGGTGATATGTTCAGCCTGGTATTCAGAATAGAGAATACGGGAACAGACAAGGCAAAATCTGTACAGGCGATACTGGACATCCCGTTCGAAGGAACAAGAGAAGCATTTGTCGGGACGATCGGACCTGATAACGATGCACCTGCAGTATTCACCCTGAAAGCGACAGAGGCTGGAGATATCCCCTATCACCTGACGATCAGATACAAAGATGACTTCGGGACTCATGAAGAGGTAATACCGCTCCACGTGTTCGTCGGGCAACGAAACGGATCTCAAGCGATCATATTTGTTGTGCTGATTCTCCTGGCTGGAGCAGGATATCTGTACTGGAGACGGCAGCGTCAATCCTGATCATGTCCGGACACCACCTTTCCGTTGCATTTTTTCTTGCAATCCGTTCCATACAGCGAGGCAACCGTTTCACCTTCCTGCTCACTGTTGCGATCATGGGTCTTGTCTTTGTAAACCTGGTATTTCTCCCGTCGATAATATCAGGCGTTGTTGTCAACTTTAATAGTCAGTCAATTGATTATAATTATGGAAATCTCGTCATAGAACCACGGGAGAATAACCTGTATATCACCTCTGCCGGGGACGTCAAACAAAAGATTGATCAGATTTCCGGTGTAATCGGAACCTCGCCACGGTATTCGGCAGGTGCCACATATAGTTATCACGACAATCAGATATCTGGTCAGATAATAGGTTTTAATCCGCGATATGAACAGGAAGTTACCCTTCTGCATACGAAATTAAAAGATGGAGAGTTTCTGGCTGAAGGTGATACTGACAGTATCCTTTTAGGATCGCAACTTGCCGGAAATATTGATGAACGTCTTGATAAACTGGATTCGCTTG
>NZ_DAONKG010000002.1:0-14274 GCF_035406105.1 Methanospirillum sp. | reverse complement strand
GTCTCGACAGGAGATTTTGTTGATGTAACATTTAACAACGGGGTCAGGAAGACCCTGAAAGTCAAGGGCATTCTGGAAAGCGGTTCATTTGGAGTTGACCGGAACGGTTTTGTGACGATAAAGGAGATCAACCAAGTTTACGGCATATTAGATACGGCAACATCTATCCTTGTAAAAATCAGTCAGAATGGAGAGGAGGAGCAGTACAAAAAAATCCTGATGCAATACGGAATTGCCGAGAAGATCCGAACATTCAAAGAGAAAGGGCAGGGATTTGTAAATGATGCTATTCGCAGTTTTGAGATCATCAATGCAATCTCAACAATAGTAAGCCTTGTAATTGCGATTGTAGTAATTTTCATCGTCATATTCATCAATACCATCAATAAAAGACGACAGATAGGGATTCTGAAGGCAATCGGAATTCATAAAAAGATTATCATCTATTCCTATATCATCCAGGTTCTCATTATTGCCACCTGTGGTATACTTCTGGGACTTTGTTTAAGCTCAGGTCTTGTGACATATCTTACCTATAAACCACTTGTTTTCCCGGGGGGTGCCGTTTATCCCGTAGTGGAAGCAGGACCGGTTATCCGAAGTATCATCAGTCTGGCCCTCGTCTCCCTCATCTCCGGATTCATCCCCTCCTGGAAAACCGCGAATGAACCTATTCTTGATGCCATCAGAGGACAATGATGATAGAAGTCATTGATGTTACCCGGATTTACCAGATGGGGCTGGTTCAGGTTCAGGCGCTCCGGGGTGTCCGGTTCAGAATTGAACGAGGTGAATTTGTCGGTATCATGGGACCTTCAGGGAGTGGGAAATCCACTCTGCTCCATATCCTGGGTCTCCTTGATGAACCAACCTCCGGTTCGGTGATTATAGACGGAGTGCAAGTAGAATCATTGCGTGAAGAGGAAAAGAGTGATTTCCGGTTGAATAAACTTGGATATGTATTTCAGGACTATGCACTCGTCCCTGAATTATCTGTACAGGAGAATGTTGTTCTTCCTGCCATGGCACGGGGTATTTCACCAGATGTATATCTGGCTGAAAGTGAGAAAATACTCAACCAAGTGGGTCTTGGTCATCGGATTCATCACAGGCAGTATGAACTCTCCGGCGGGGAGCAGCAACGGGTTGCCATTGCCAGAGCTCTCATCAACCGCCCCAGTATTTTATTTGCAGATGAACCATGCGCAAACCTTGATTCAACAACTTCACGAACAATACTCAATCTCTTTCGTGAGGTGAATGAAAAATTCGGTCAGACAATAATCATGGTCACCCATGAAGACTGGCATGAAGAATATATGTGCCGGGTTCTTTATATGAAAGATGGGATAATTGAGGATGAAAAAGCGTGCGTTTTAAGAAGGTAAAATAGGAGACAAAAGGTGTGATCAATCAAAGGATGAATGACTCCCACTGAATAAGAACGTGATTGTGAATCTAACACGATATTGAACGGATTGATTTTCCGCGAGTCGGATGTATATTTTTACATACCCTCTCTTTGTATGCACTCCAGGGCAGATTCATCGCCAGTATCCGGGGATCGTACTTCGAATTCAAAAATCAAAATTCGGGATCTGATGACCTCGATTGTATCGTCAAATACCTTGCATGAAAAAGAAAGATGAAAAGTCTTATAGGGTCAGGATTACATAACCATGGCAGATCTTCACCTGCACCTACTCATATTCTGCCTGTACTTGAGGGGTTTTGCATCTCAAACTTCAGATACGAATCGAGAGATTTCAGGACTCCTGAAAAGCCCGAATTAAAAAGAAGACCTTTTTATCCGTATTACCGGGCATTATCCTGACCAGTCCAATCGGATGACTCTGCATACCGTTTCATCTTCCTCATTTCTTATCAAGCCTTGAATGTATGAAATACCAGAAGAACATGTCCATTATGATATGTACGCATCATCCCAGTGGTATGATAAGGAGGGGTCTCATAGGTTTTTTAGAGCTACAAAAACCCGGAACACCTCATTATACATCTGGAAAGCAGACCACGCTCCGGTCCTGAAAAGCTCATGACTGTTCCATACCTCATATATTGTTCTTCCAGTCCAGGAATACCTGACAAGCTCTTGTACATCACGAAATGTTGGAACTTCAGTTAATACATTATCAGGTGGGACTGAGTGGAATTCTCTATAATCCGAACACCAAAGGACGTCGCCGTTATGATCCATAAGGACCGAAAATATCTCCGGATGTAATCCCGCCTTTTTTGCAGAAAGCTCACCAAGATTATAAGAATTAATATGAATCGCAAGATGGCTGATCTCACCGTCTGTTCTCACCGGCCATATCAGATCTCTCCCAGACGTGATGTTCATGGTTTGTTCTGATGGTCTGATGAAGAGAGACTGATGCGTTATGAAAGGAATGACAGGGGCATCCTTGAAAAAATCATCAGGAACGTGAGATCCAAGAAGGAATGCAAAGGAGCTGTCAGATACCTGAGAGATATTCCCATCAGGAGTGATAAAAGCTGCACCATCCACGGCATTGTTCACCGCATGAAGCGATGATAACAGTGACATAATCGTATCATCTGTCGTCTTCGGGTCTGCAAGGTGCAGGGCCGCATATGCTGCCTGATTATCAATTTCAGTCAGTGATTCTGTAACAGCGTCCCGAAAAGCGATGCATTGCGTTACATAACCGCGTATTTCTGGCTGATCTGAAGCCGAGACCTGGGCCATAAGTCCGAAAAGAAAAAAGAAGATGACCAGATACGCCTTATACTGTGTAGCAAACCATACCATGAAAGAGTGTGTGGTTACCCTGCCTTTATTTATATTTTTCCTGACTGTGCAATATTTTCTTCTTCACCTTATCCCAGGTGAGCGTGATCAGAAAACTTCTATCCCTCTGATGATCGGGCCATCGGGGTACTGCGGAGATTGGATGACAATTCAAAGGTTATTGGTAGTGGCTCATTGGGAAAATAGGTACTCCATCTGGTGAGAAAAACCTCTTTCAAAGATAAATCAATAGTATCTCTTCCATGCAGGGGGTGAAAAACCTATCCGAACTGACTGAAGTGAGAAAAGAACCTGGTATTCGGGTAATTAATCAGATATTGATGTACAATACTCAACCTTTATCTTATTCAGGTAGAATTCATGTAGTATGGATCAGTTGGAAGATGGTCTTGACAGGTACCAGGAACGGGCATGTTCATTATTATCTGATCCGGCACTCTATATCAATCGGGAACTTTCGTGGATACGGTTTAACCAGCACGTTCTTGACGAAGCAAAGGATCCAACCCATCCACTGCTGGAGCGGATAAAATTCCTGGCAATCTTTTCAAATAATCTTGATGAATTCTTCATGATCAGGGTATCCGGGCTTCACCATCAGCTGGCCGAGGGAGTTTTAAAGTTCCCTCCGGACGGTCTGACCACGATGGAACAGCTTGAGCGAATACACAAAGACCTGATCCCACTCCTGAATGAACAGACCCGGATCTGGTTTGAAGATATCATCCCCGAACTTCGCAAAGCAGGCATCATCATTCATACCCGGACCTCCCTGAATGAAAAAAAACGAAAAAATCTTCGGAAATATTTCTTCCGCGAAATTTTTCCGGTCTTAACACCACTGGCCTTTGATAAATCACATCCATTCCCCTTTATATCAAATCTTGCATTAAATCTTGCTGTTATTCTCAGGCGCCCAAGATCTCATGATGAGTTATTTGCCAGAATAAAAATCCCAAACAAACAATTTCCCCGCCTGATTGAGATCACACCAGATGTTGCAGATCCCATCTCTCCCGGTACACAGGAGTTTATCTTTCTTGAAGACCTCATCGCAGAGAATCTGGATCTCCTCTTTCCCGGAATGGAGATTGTGGCTGCATACCCGTTCAGGGTTACCCGTGATGCAGATATTGAGATCGAGGAGGATGAAGCGGATGACCTTTTAAGTGCAGTAGAACAGTCAATAAGCAAGCGATGGATCGGAACACCGGTCAGGATTGAGATAGCAGAGGATATGATTCCTGCTATTATTGATATGATGGGAGCGAAACTGGCGAAATATCCTCATATGTTCTACCGGGTCAAAGGGCCAATCGGCCTTGCAGATCTCTTTTCCATGATGAACCTGGACCGGCCGGATTTAAAAGATATCCCGTATGCACCCTCGGTTCCCGAACGTCTGGAAAAGGATCCTGATATCTTTCATGCAATCAGGCAGCGGGATATTATCCTGTTCCACCCGTATGAGAGTTTTCAGCCGGTGATAAATTTTTTACAGACTGCTGCACATGACCCGGATGTTCTGGCCATTAAAATTACATTGTACCGGACCGGAACAAACTCTCCAATAGTCCAGGCACTTCTGGATGCCAGGGAGCATGGGAAGGCTGTATCCGTGCTGGTTGAATTAAAAGCCAGATTTGATGAGGAGAACAATATTGGATGGGCACGGGCACTTGAACGGGCTGGTGCTCATGTGGTATTCGGGATAATGGGGCTGAAGGTCCATGCAAAACTCTGCCTGGTAGTTCGCAAGGAGAAGGACGGGATTGTCAGGTATGTCCATATGAGTTCTGGTAATTACAATGCGGTGACTGCCAAGATTTATACTGATATCGGTCTTTTTACCGCGAACGAAGAGATTGCATCAGATGTATCCCATCTCTTTAATGTCCTGACCGGCTATTCGCAATTTACTGCATATCACCACCTGCTGGTATCACCAGGCGGTATTAAAAAGGGAATCATATCCCGGATTGAAAATGAGATAGAGCGGCAAAAAAGTCACGGGGATGGCAGAATCATCTTGAAATTAAATGCACTCCAGGATGCTGATATCATCCGGGCATTGTATACGGCCTCACAGGAGGGAGTACATATACAGCTTCAGATCAGGGGGATATGCTGCCTGAGACCTGGTATTGAAGGGATTTCTGATAACATTACTGTCACAACCATAGTAGGACGGTTTTTGGAACACACCAGAATTTATTACTTCCATAATGGAGGAGACCCGGTCGTACTCATGGGAAGCTCAGACCTTATGCCACGAAATCTGAAACGGCGTATTGAGATCCTGTACCCAATCCTTGATGCCGGAATCCGGAATGAGGTCATCAATACTATCCTGCCGGTACATCTCCGGGACAATGTCAAAACACGGATATTACAGGCTGACGGTTCATATGTCCGAAAAACCCCCGGGGATGCTAAGCCCCTCCAGGCACAGACATGGCTGATTGAGAACCGCGGAATATGGAATCGAAATCTCATGAAAAAAGGATCGGAGATCTCAGATCGGTGAGACGTGATGGGAACCGATAAGATAGAGAAGAGACTGCCTGAAGAGATCCTCTCATATATTGATGAAGAGGCAGTACAGTCAGGGATAACCAGACAGGAAGCAGTGTCAAAACTTGTTCACGCCGTAGTTGCCCACCAGCATGATCGCGAGACCATGCAACTCCGGCAGGAAGTAAAAACTCTTTCACGACTGCTTGCGATGAAAGAAGAAGAGAATGCATACCTCAGATCTGAGATGAGTGCGGTACATAAGGGCCTGTCAAAGATGGCAGATACACTGGCATCAGGATATAACGGGACGGATATCAGGCAGCAGATTCAAGAGGTTCAGGAAAAAATAACTGAACTCTCCGGTGCGTATGAAGAACTGAAAGAAACGCCAAAATCCACCCTTCATCCATCATATGAACGGCATATTCCGCTTATTATTATTGGAATTCTCGCTGGATTACTCATTATATACCTGATAATCATGAAGATATGATGTGGGTTCATGGCCATACCACAGGTTTATCAGCAAGCATGGACAAGTGAGAAGTATATTCCATGTTTAAACTATCAACCCGCATGACCTGTCAGGAACTGGGAGATAATCCGGGATCCACTCCCGTTTGAATCTGATGATATCCAAAATATTTTCAGGTTCAGGTGTCTCTCTGAAAAAAAGCCTAATGCTCTTATTTATCTGCATCATTCTTATCTCGCTGATCTCAATCACCGGGTATTATTACAATGAGACATCCAGGCAGATTGATGAGCGGTTTTTAAAGGATTTGAATCAGACAGAACAGGTATTAAAGAGTGCTTCGGATCGAATCACCAAGGGAGAGATGCTCTGGGAAGCAACCTATAAAAGACCGCTTGTTACCGTTACAAATCTGGTTCTGGATGAGTATGAGCGATCTGGCCGCGACCTTTCAGTAATGAATCTTGAGGAGATCATAAACCGGTCTGATCCAGCCTATAGGGATCGGATCGATATTATGCTGATCAACTCATCAGGAGTTGCAGAATATTCTACAAATAAAAAAGATTTATATCTTGATTTCAGCAAATGGGGACCTTTTTATCAGACAATAACCGAAATGCGAAATAATAATTCATTCAGGCTTGATCGGGCGGTTCGGGGATTTAATGCAAGTAATCCCTGGAGAATCTTTGGATACCAGCCTACCCCTGATCATACGTATCTGATCGAGACCATATACAGGATATATGGTGATTATCTAAAAGAGCGGAGTGAACTCTCCCTCAATACGCTTGTCACCCAGGTACGGGAACAGAATCCTCATGTCCTTGCCCTGGATTTGATTGGAAGTACCGGGCTGATTATTAGTGAAATGGACGAAATTCCGGTTCCTGCAGATCCGGATGATGCTGAAATCGCAGCTGAATTGTATAAGATACAAGGAAGCAGGGACTATTTCGATGAAAAAAATCAGACAATTACCAGATTCTTTTTTATTGAAAGTGGCGATAATGAAAGCCCCTCTTCTGAATATATCGATTTTGTTGCAAAAATGGTATACTCTACGAGAAGTTACCAGCATGAACGGATATCACTCCTTTTCCTTGCTCTTTCTCTGCTTATCATCTCAATTCTGCTCGCCTTAGTCCTTGCATATCTGCTTTCACGATTTATCACCTCACCGGTCAGGACTCTCCTAGAAGACCTTGATGAGATTACGAAAGGAAATATGGATCATCCAATCAGACCATCCCGGCATCTTGAGATAAACCGGATTATTCAGGCAGTATCGCAGATGGTCGAATCTATTCGGAAAAGTATCCGATCTCTTGAACTGTCAGAAAAGAGATACTTCTCACTCTTCCTAAATGCTACAGATGCAATTATTGTCTGGAAGGAGGGGGGTATAGTGCATGCAAATCCTGCTGCCTGCACTCTGTTTGGATGGAACACGAAAAGTGACTCTCCTGACCAGTCTTCACAAAACGAGATGATCAAATCGCTCCTCCATACCCGGAAGGACTCTCTTCATGAATGGAACCATACTTTTGAGATACCAGGACGAGGAAGTTACACACTCAATATCCGGCTGGTCAGGATAGTCCTTGATGATACTCCGATGGATCTGATTCAAATCCGTGATATAACCACTGAAACGCGGATGATTGAAGAAATTCACCGGCTTGCAGACATTGTAAGGAATACCCAGGCAGGCATTATTGCCGGACCACTTCAAAAACCGGATATTGTAAATATGGCCTATGCCCGTATGCATGGCTGTTCCCAGGAGGAGGCAAAACTGGACGGATTTTTTGGACCGGTTCATCCGGACTATTCCGATAATATCATGGAATGGATCCGGATAGCAACTGAACGTGGCCATATGACCGGAGAGGCGATCCGGATTCGAAAGGATGGAACCGAATTTCCGGCATTACATGACCTGACGATAGTACGCAATGAGCATCATGAACCATATCTGATTTTAAATGTACAGGATATTTCTGATCAGATACAGGTATGGAAGCTGATGCTCGAGAAGGAAGCACTTTCCGACTCGATCAACCTTCTATCCAGCATTCTTGAAAATCTTCCTGATCCCACCTTTGTTATTAATCTGAATGGGATGGTTCTTGCATGGAACAAAGCGATGGCCCTTTTTTCTGGTAGAACCTACGATGAGATCAGAAGTGGGGAGATAACCTATGCTGAGGCAATATATCAGATAAAGCGACCTCTGCTCATTGATAAGATCATAAAACCGGATCTTGATATCACCTCATATTATGCAAACGTAAAAGAGGAAAATGGAGTGTTATCCGCGGAAGTCATCAGCCATTGCGAGGGAAAGACGCAGTATAAATGGGTTATGGCAGGGCCGCTGTATGATTCCACAGGTGAGATGATCGGAGCAATTGAGACCATCAGAGATATAACCGATTTGAAAGATGCCCTGAAAAAACAGTCTGAACTTACCAATAAACTGATGCTGCTCTCCTCGCTGACCAGGCATGATATCAGAAATAAAGTGACGGTCATTGATGGATTTCGTTATTTTGCCGAGAGTGAAACAGACGAAGCAAAAGTAAAGGAGATACTTGCCCTGCAGAAGAATGCTATTGTGGATATTGGTAAACTTATTGATTTCAGCAAAGCATACCAGGAAATAGGAATTCATGAACCAAAATGGCATCATGTCCGTGAATTGTTTGAACGGGCTGTCAGGCAGGTCTCATGTAATCTGAAATCCGTATGTGATATTCCTTCCCTTGAGATCTATGCAGATGCAATGATCTATCAGGTATTTTATAACCTTGTGGAGAATTCCCAAAGGCACGGGGATCATGTCACAACAGTTCGTTTATACATGGATACATCAGATGGCCAATGCCGCCTGATATATGAAGATGATGGACTGGGTATCCCGGATAATGAAAAAGAACAGATATTTCTCCGTGGCTATGGGAAAAATACCGGTCTCGGTCTGTTTCTTATCAGGGAAATTCTTGCCATAACCGGCATTACCATAATTGAAAATGGTACATATGGTCAGGGGGTCAGATTTGAGATGCAGATACCCCCTGAGTGTATACGAGTAGCAGCATCAAAAAAGCCGGATACGTAAGCAGACCACTGTCTCCTCTACCATCATTCAGATTCCCCAAATCCCATAATTCATCTTGATGACCATGAAGGATGCAGACTCTTTTGAAAAACCAAACCGGAAGAGATGATAAAAACCTTTGACCATGTTTATTGCAGGTCAAGGTTATGCAGACCAGGTGAGAGCGCTCTTATAGGCAGTCCCAGATCCCATTATCATCTGATATAAAGAGGGCTTTCTGGTCTAATCCACGATATGAAAATGACAGGACTCTCATCAGAAAACAATTGGGAACACCAAAAACGCTCCCCCTGTGCATTTCTGACAAGGATACCTGCTCATACGTATATCCATAACTGCCGGTCTGATGGATGGATCAAACCAGGAGCAGGTGATGAAAGGGTGGTCAGAATGATTAATACAATCGCGGAATGGCTCGATAAGGGCTTTACCGCGTCTGAAAAGGTACATACGTTTTAAAACGAACCATCAACGGATTCATGGAGAACCAGCAGGCGCCCTGATCAGTATGCGCCTGGAAGGGTTTATGACCCCTTCATTTCCACTGGAACGTGCTATCCCTCTGTCAGGGTACTCCCACACTCCCATTTTTATCGTTTTCTCTTTGTTGTTTCGGGAGGGTGAGTGCCACTGGGGTGTCTTTTCCTATACCCTTACTTTCAGCGGAAATAGTGCTCTCATGAAGGGGTACAATCTTTCGTAGAATTGACAGGCCCAGACTAATACTCCGGATCATGCACCGCTTCTGGACCAATAAAAGACTCTGAACAGGGAGAGAATTACCACCTGCAGAAAGGGCCTTTTCATTCTGTTATATGACCGATTACCCTCACAACTTCCTATGATCTGTGATCTGTATACTGCTCACCGGGTATCAGATGGAAACAACCAGAACAAGATACCATAAACCAAAGATAACAAGGAATATCCCACACAGTATGAGAATTCCCCGGTACGTCCTGGTACTGAGCATTGTCCTGCTGCGGTGAATACTCACTGAAACAAGAGTAAACCATGCAAGATCTGAAGCCCAATGGCCGGTGATAAATGCAATAATACCTATAATACCCTGATTGAGGGAACTTATCAGCAGGGCACTCCCGACTGAGAACCACCATATCCAGAAATAAGGATTTGAAACACTGGTCACAAGCCCGGCGATCACTGGTCCTGATGCATGACCACTATCAGAATCAGTGAGTATGACAGCCTCACGTGATCCACACAGTGTCATAGCCCCAAATATAATCAGGGCAATACCTCCGACTCCGGAAAGAACGGGACGAAGAGTATCAGGTAATGAGGATATGCCCGCTGCAATAAGCACAACAATGCCCATTTCGGCAATAATATGCCCAAAGGTGACACGTGGGCCCCCGGTCCAGCCGTTATGAAGGGATGACCTGATGGTGGCAATGAGCGTGGGTCCTGGAGCTAATGCTCCGGTCAGACCAATAATAAAACCCAGAAAGACAAGATCCGGAATACTCATACAACTGCCAGTACCAGTGATCATGCAAGAATATCAAATATACCAACTGAACAAAGGAAAAAATGTTATTTTCAATTCCCGGAGCCTTTATGAGAACCAGCGGTCATCAGTATAAAGCGATGAAGAAGGTATACACTGATGGTGCCTCACGGGGAAATCCGGGACCAGCTGCATGCTCGTACCAGATTAAAGATGAAAATGATAAAAGAATCGCATCGTGCGTCTTTTTCCTTGGTCAGACCACCAATAATGTAGCAGAATATACAGCCATTATACATGCTCTTTCATGGGCATCTCATGAGAATTGTGATGAACTCCAGGTATACTCCGATAGTCAGCTTGTAATCAGACAGATAACCGGTGTGTATCGGATCAATAAACCCCATTTAAAAGCTTTGTATGACGAGGTTATGGCTCTGGCACACAGGTTTGGACATATTACCTGGGAGTATGTACCACGGACACATCCTGACATTGCATATTGTGATAAACTCTGCAACGAAGAACTGGATCGGCACCCATAATATCACACGACCATAAGACATGCCTTATTATGATCTTTGACGAAGAGGTATGAGATATGGTACCGGATGCCAGGCTCCTCATAGTTGACGATGATCCCGCCATACGGGAATTTCTCAAAAACCGGCTTGAAATGGAGGGATATGTCGTCTCAGATGCAGAAAGTGCAGAGAAAGCATTAGAACTGCTCACGGTGCATCCTGATACCGATCTCATCCTCCTTGATGTTATTATGCCCGGAGTATCAGGTTTTGATCTTTTACGAATCGTTAAAAAAGATCCGAGGTACACTCATATTCCCGTTATCATGGTTACCGCCCTCGGGCTGGTACAGGATAAGGAACTAGCATTCAGACTGGGGGCGGGAGATTATGTGACAAAACCATTTGATACCCGGGAGATGCTCGCACGGGTACAGACCCATATCATCCTTAAAAAGAAAAGTGATACAATCACTCATACCAACCAGATACTCTCAACCATCCTTGCAACTGTGCCGGGTATTGTCTACATGAAGGATGCTGAAAGAAAATTCCTTCATGTGAATCATCTCTTTGAACAGATCTGCGGGAACACTGCCGACCAGATCATAGGAACCACTGGAGATGGATTATTAGACACGAAACTCAAAGAATCATTAAACCGATCTGAAGATCTGATTTTTACCCATGGCATCCCGTTCCTGGAAAACGTTGAGGAGATCTCCACAGCTGCCGGAGAGAGCAGGAGTTATTTTTTCCGCCGCCAACCAGTCAGAACACCGGAGGGGAACATAAATGGTCTTGTTGGGGTGGGAATTGACCTTACAGAACAGATACTTCTCAGAAACATCCTTTCAGACCGTGAAGCATTTCTCTCAACCCTGATGAACTCATTTCCGGCACGAATATGGGCGATTGACCAGGAATATCGCTTCACGCAGCAAAATGTATACCATATCGAACGGTGGGGAAATCTGATTGGAAAGACCGTTTTTGAAGTTGAGACCAATACCTCAATCAGAGACGAGTGGAAGAAACGGTGTGACCTGGCACTATCAGGAAACAAGAGCTGCACAGTGTATCCCTGCAGGACCGAAAAGGGATGCAGAGTCCTGATATCGTGGATCGTTCCGATTGTTGAGAATGAAGTACTGAGTGGAATGCTTGGAATCACATTTGAGATATCTGATGATACAATCCGGAGTATTTCCGGTTCACATGCTGCATGCAGAGGGGATGAACCTGCATACATATAACCAGTTTACTTATGGGTGGAGAAAAGGGTCCGGGTTTTAGTGGTTGATGATACCCGGTTCATGAGAACCGTCCTGGTAAATATTCTCATTGACGAAGGGATTGAGGTGGTTGGTGAGGCTGAAGACGGTCAACAGGCGGTTGAATTATATCTTCAGACAAAACCTGATGTGGTACTTATGGATATTATCATGCCCAGAATGGACGGTATGATGGCACTGAAAACCATTCTTGGTATTAATCCTGCTGCAAAAGTTATCATGGTGACTGCCATCCAGTCAATTGAGATGGCAAAACTTGCATTCAAATGCGGTGCAATGAGTTATATCATCAAACCATTCCAGAAACAGGGAATATTGCAGGAGATAGAGAAAGTCCTTCATTCATAATCCGGGAGATATCTATAAGAAACTCCAATACCAAAGAGACATAGTACCCTTCATAATTCCATCACCCCTCGGAGATGACGAGCCCTGAATCCAGAAACTTCCTCCCCTATTTCAGTCTTATTTGTCGATGATGAACCGAGTATGGGAGATATCGCACGTATCTTTCTTGAAGACCGACTTGGGGGGTGTAAAGTGACTCAGGTAACCGACGGGGATGAAGCTCTCGAGCATATTCATTCACAAAGGTATGATGCCATTGTTGCGGATTATGAGATGCCGGGACTGAACGGATTACAACTTCTCCGGGCATTACGGACCGCAGGAGACAATACCCCGTTCCTTGTCTGTACCGGTAAGAGCAGGCATGAAGTGGTCATAGAAGCCCTGAATGCAGGGGCAGATTTTTATCTTCAGAAAGGAGAAGATCCCCTCGTCCTCTTTACCGAGATGAAACAGATGATCGTCCAGGCGGTCACACGAAGGCGATCAGAAAAAGCACTTGCAAAATCACGCAAACTCCTTGAAGAGATCATCGACTTTCTTCCTGACGCCACTCTGGCAGTTGATTCTTCAGAGCGGATTATCGCATGGAACAGGACAATGGAAGAACTCACCGGTATCCCGTCCGAAACAGTGCTCTTTAAATGTCAGGATTTTTCTGAATGCATCTTCAGATATCCGGGCGTCTCATCCCTCATAGAGCGAATTATGATCCTGGGGGAGAGAACCTCGGCTGATCCACACCATCCTGGGATTGAAAATCGAATCATCACCGAAGAGTATCACGGACAGGTCGGGGAGGGTACGGATAATGACCGGTATTACCGGATTATGGTATCACCAATCCTTGACTCTGACATGGAGAAGGTCGGTTTTATCGGATCAGTCAGAGATATTACCAATCAGAAACGATCAGAATACGCTCTTTTAGAGAGCAGGGAAAACTTTCGGGCACTCGTTGAGAACAATACCGATATTGTCATGAGATTTGACCTGAAAGGGCGCCATCTCTATGTAAATCCGTCGATTAAACCGTACATCCCCTTTGAACCCTCACATCTTCTTGGAAAAACATACCGTGAGCTTGAATATCCTCCCCAAAAAGCAGACGAATGGGATACACTCATTCAACGGGTCATTGCCACCGGGTATCCCCATGAGGCGGATATCACATTCCAATCCCCAAAAGGAAAGGTGACATTAAACTGGCGTTTATTCCCTGAATTTGATCTCGAGGGAAAGGTCAGATCAGTCCTCTCTATCTCCCGTGATATTACCTATCAACGGGAGTTTGAACAGGAGAAACAGGCATTGCTCTCCCAAATCGAGAGAAACCTTGGGGAGTTTGCCATCCTCAATGATGGAATCCGAAATCCTCTTGCGGTCATAACCGGCTGGTTGTCCATGATGAATATGAGTGAGAAGGAACGTTCAACCCTCATGCATCAGATTAAACAAATAGATGAGATGATCACCCAGCTAGACAGGCGATGGGTTGAATCAGAGAAAGTACTCGGATTTTTACGCCGTCATTACGCAATCCGGACCAGTCCTGACCAGTCGGATGAGTAAGGATGTGTGGGCGTTATTGTATTGCGGCATCGCCTGGCGAGCTATCTGAACGATTCCAGGTGCAGGTCCCGAAATCCTACGCTCCCCGGTATAATATTGCACCATCAGAACCGGTCCTTGCCATCATTTCTACTGGTACCGGACATGATGT
>NZ_DAONKG010000001.1:0-28202 GCF_035406105.1 Methanospirillum sp. | reverse complement strand
ATCCCGATTCCGTTATCCTTCCATATGATTTTGAGTCCCTCTTCGGTTATATCTGAAAATACCTCAATTTTAGTGACTGTCTGACCATGACGGAGGGAGTTGTCAAGAAGGTTATAAAATACCTTCTCAAGCATGAGATCGGCATAGATGGAAACATCATCCAAAGTAATTATAAAATCCAACTGTTCGGGCGTGTACAGAGATTCAATGATCGGGATTATCCGTTGCCAGGCCGGTTCCTGTGCCCCGATTTCCTGGTACAGTCGGGTAAATGCGATCTGCTCCTCGATCATTCTGGCAGCCAGTTCAATATTATCAATATGCTCCATAATGTTCGATTGATCTGGATTCTCCCTGATAAGGCGACACAGAATCTGGACAACATTCACTTTATTCAGGATATCATGCCTCGTGATACTGGTCATCAGGTTGAGCTGTCGATTCAGCTGCCGAAGTGCATTCTCAGCTTGTTTTCTCCCGGTAATATCCTGTCCCTGAGCAATGGTGGTGGTGATATAGGAATCTCCCATACGCACCTGCACATTTGCCGAGTTCCAGAGCACTGTTCTGACTTCTCCCCCCTTCCCCCTGATAGGAATCTCCACCGTCTCCCAAATATCTCCTGAAACAGCCTTCTGAATAAGTTTCATCGATTCATTCCGCGTCTTTTCAGGAAAGAGAATGTCTATTTTTCGTCCTTTGGCATCTTTTGCAGGAATGCCGGTAAGTTCTTCAAATGCTCTGTTAAATTCAAGAATAATAAGATCAGAATTCCATGTAATTATCGGCGCATTTGCATAGTGGATCAGTTTTTCCAGGTATTCTGTCTTCTCTTTCAGGGCCGTTTCAAGATTTTTTTGTCTTGTTATATCGGTAAAGACAGTATGGACCTGATATGGGGACTCTTCACCGTTCCTGAAATCAGGGGTTGCATCGATCAGGATCCACCGGTATCTCTTATCCTTCGGATTAAAAACCCCCATGAGAACTCCTTTTACGGGTTTACCCGTTTTCATGGAGATCATAGATGGGTGTTCTTCTGGTGGAAAAGGTGTCCCATCCTCCCTGATCGATTTCCACTCCGGATGAAATGAAGTCCTGCCCGTCATCTGATCAAGGGAGAGACCTAATATCCTCTCTGCAGCAGGATTGGCAGATATTATGGCACCGGAGGAGGTTTCCTGGTAGACCACCCCCTGTTCCATAGCCTCAAATAATACCCGGTATCTCTTCTCCTTCTCGACAATCTCCTGTTTTTCTCTCTCCAGCTGAAGGTTTTTTGCTGCAATTTCCCGCTGTGCATTGATGAGTTCGTTTGTGATTCTGGTCAGTTCTTCATACACATCCGCACTCATTTGCATCTTTTCAGCACATTCCACGGGGTTATGTTCTGGCTTTTGCCTGGAAAATGAGACCGCCTCCTCAAATACCTGGTTCATCCACTCCCTGACAGGGGAACCGGCTATCCAGATACGCCCATCCTGAACGAGTGCGGTTACATGAAGTAAACCACTCCAGAATCTTCCTTTTACCTGAAGATTCCATTCATGAATAACTCCTTCATGACAGATCTGATTCAATATCCGGAAGAATGAGTTCATATGTGAGGGATCGATAATATCGGTAAAAGGAATCTTTTCCGGTCTGTTGCCAAAAAGTGAAAGGTCGTCCCGAATAACAGTATCTATCGTACCATCCATAAAAAGAACTACGATAAGCCCACTGACACAGTCATCATCATTCATAATCACACAACAACAAGGTTCTCTCCTATCCGCACAGCATCCTCTGCATCCTTTGCAGATGCATCCGCTCCTATCTTCATCCAAAGGTCAGGGAATTTTCTAAAGGGATATCCGCCGGCAATTATCTTTATCCCACACAATTCCTTATCATCCCGTATCATACGTATAAGGGTGTCCATATGGTCAAGGTGCAGCGATATGGTACAGGATAATGCAAGCAGAGGGATCTTCTGGGTTTTTATCAGATGCATGATACTTGGGAAAGGCACATTCGAGCCAAGATATATTGTCTCCCATCCTGAAAGTTCAAAAAAATCGGCAACCATCCTGACACCAACTTCATGAAGTTCGCCCGGGACACATGATGCAAGCATCCTCTTTCCTGTTTTCTTCTGTCTCATGATATCAGGATAAAACCCGGCAATGATCTGCTGGACTGCAGATGTGCAGTAATGTTCCTGGGCAACCGTAATCGTACTAATATGCCAGAGCCGTCCGGTTTCATACAGAGCAGGCTGAAAGAGAGAGAGGTATAATTCTTTGAGTCCTGTTCCTTTTGCATAGAGATCCCGGACCAGAGAATGTGCCTGGGAACGTCTGAGTGAGATCAGATCATCGATAAACTCCCTTACGACCGGATTCCAGAACGGATCATCGGGGAGAAATGACTCTGACACTTCAGGGTTTTTTTTCAGGGATTTTTCAGCCGCCTGAATAAATGTATAATACGTCGTGTTCCCGTGCTCTTCATAGATTTGTGATAATGCCTGGAGTGTTGCATGTAAACATTCTATGGGAAGCCCAATACCAGAAAAGAGGATTCTTGTCCATTGAATATAATCGACAAAAATCGCTGGTGAATCAACATAAACAGCCTGGCTGAGCATATTGAGGTGGTACAGAATATCCTGGAGGCATTTCTCCCTCTGCTCCTTTGAATATCCTGTAATAATACCAGGCATACACTTCTCCAGATTCTTCATAACCTGTTCAGCAATAAGGAGGTGTTGTAATGGTTCTGTCATGTGTTTATACCATATTTAAATCCGCATATAAGGACGATGTATCATCCATTATTTATCATTCTGGCTAAATATGAGTGATATTGACCTGCAGGGCCTTTCGAAATTTTTATCATATTATTTCTATATTCCTAATCTTCTTTCGGTATGATATTTAATCCGTCCAGAACCCGCTCTTTATTTGAAAGATCACCAATAAGTCGTCGAACAGGTTCTGGAAATTTTCTGATAAGGGTAGGTACCGCAATTATCTGATCTCCTTCAGCAAGCTGGGGGTGTTCGAGAAGATCAATCACCTCAATCGTATAATGACCTGAAAGATGGGTCTCACAAATATTTTTGAGATTTGAGAGAGCTGCACGTGATCGGGGAGTCTGCCCTGCCACATATAATGTAAGAACCCATGTAAGAGGTCTTTCATCGCCATTTATCGTATTCTCTACTTTATCAGATGCCCCCAGATTCATCGTGTATCCTCACAGTCATTATCCCCTTTTCGATAGGCCCTTAAAAGAGTCCGAAGATTATCCATCTCATGTATTTTACGCTCTCCCAAATTTTTTGACCGGTTATAACGTGTCTCATTGAGTATCAGCTCTTCTCGTAATGCCGCTATCTTTGCTTCAAGAGCTTTTTGTCGAATATCATGCTCCTTTTGCTGGATATCAAGTTCTTCCTCCAGCTCACGTAATTTCACCATATCCTGCATCTCTGATACGATTCGTGCAGATCCAAATACCATCCCGTCTGCTCCGGTATATACATCTGCAAGCTCAATTCCCCTGTTTGAGAGGGTAAATTCACGCACCTGATTTGAGTGATCCATCCCTCGTGATTTGATAATCGTAATCAGCCTGATTCGCTCACCCTGCATCTCCACGTTCCTGACCAGGAACCAGGTATCAGTCAGGGACGAAATATGTGCCTCTGTCCTGGGATATAAGGTATCTGATTGTGCAAGATCAGTCATAAATACCGTGATCAGCCGTTTCTTCAGGTGATTGATCAGTCTGCCAAGCATTGATCTCACCTGGAGCGATGATCCAATCGTAATCAGATTAGAGATTGGATCCAGGATTACCGCCTGTGGCTTTATTGAATTGATCAGCTGGTATATTGTTGCAAGATGCATCTCAAGACCGTATAATCCAGGTGGTGTTGTTTTCATGGTCAACAGTCCTGATTCGGTTAATGGAGCAAGATCCAGACCGATTGAACGCATGTTCCGAATCAATCGATGTGCTGATTCCTCAAATGAAATATACAGGCATTTTTTTTCCCGTTTTACAGATCGATGCGGCAAAAAAGGCGGCAAAACTTGACTTTCCTGAACCAGCAGTCCCGGTAAGAAGAATTGAGCTGCCAACATAATACCCGCCATTGAGCAGGGTATCAAACCGGGGTAACCCTGTAGAGATCCGTTCTGATGAGACATTGTAGTCCATATATGCAGAACTGAGTGGAACGACGGTCAGCCCCTCAGTACTGATTAAAAACGGACATTCATTTGCAACATGCGAACTACCCCGGTATTTGATGATTCGAAGACTCCGGTATGTGATAAGATCCTCTACAACCTGGTTTAATTGAATGACACAGTCTGAAACGTACTCTTCTAAACCGTGCCGGGTCAGGGTATTATATCCTTTTTCACCAGTGAGTACCGTAGTAACACCTTTGCGTTTGAGCCAATCAAACAGTCTGACAAGTTCTGATCTGATAATCCGATGGTTTTCATTTCCGGAAAAGAGCGCCTCAATGGTATCAATAGCCACTCGTTTTGCCTTTATTGAGTCTATTGCCGATTCAAGCCGGATAAAAAGTCCTTCAAGAGTGAACTCTCCAGTCTCGACATGAGGAGACGGATCCACCAATATTTTATCAATTTTGATCTTATGATCATTTATCAGGTCGATGAGGTCAAAGCCGATAGATATAAAGTTTCAATCAATTCATCAGTATTCTCTTCAAATGAAATAAATAGACCAGGATCCTTGTATGAGATCGCACCCCGTACCAAAAATTCCATGGCAAAGAATGTCTTTCCTGTTCCAGGCTCACCAATTATTAATGATACCCTTCCCCGTGGTATCCCCCCATCGGTGATCTCATCAATCCCAACGATTCCAGTAGGACATTTCTCTATTCTTTTATTATTCTGATAATTCCTGGATTTTTGGGGGGACATAATAAATTCTTCATCTGTCTATGTTATATTTAATGTTATCCAGCCCTTGGGTTGGTAAAAAAATATAAGATCACACTGAGTGATTGAAATTATCAAAATAGCACATACAATTCGGAAAATTTTTTGGCCAATTCGAAATCATCAAAATAAGATGTGCAAAGGTGTCATGCAATAAAAAGAATACCTGCAATGGAGGCAGGTTAAATAGACCTCGTGTGGACTCTCGAAGAGTGGATTCGCTTTCCAGCCCTGCAGTTATGTTCGATTATCCACGGATCCTGATTTGGAAAAAAAGGAGATCATGAGATTTCAGGATAAATAAATATCCCGTCCTTCTTCACATCAAGATTTGGAAGTTTGAGGAACCGGGTTACATACTCCTGATGAATTGCATACGGGTCTACATCACGAAGGAGATCCGGATACAAAGCTTTTGCCATGTAGAGAGCTCCAAGACAATTGCTATGAGAGACAATATTCACATCAAGCAGGTAGACTTTTCCGTTCTTTACGGCGTCAATCTTGTCAAATCCAGGGCGGCTCTTTACCCGTTCGAGTTCTGCCTGGGCTGCGGCTTTATCAGTAAAACCATATCCAAGAGCTTCATCAAAGTCTTCCATTACAATGGCCTCAGGATTCTTTGCAATGACTACCTCAGGATCAATCTCAAAGTAGGAAGCAGTATCCATAATTTTACCCGTGGTATCTTTGGTATCCTGGGTCATGGTATTTGCTCCAAGAAACTGCAGGGTCTTGATGGTTGGACAATCATTGCCGCCACTTCCAAGGGCACCGTTCTTTCTGGGATACAAATAAATTACTTTTGTTTTCTCGTCTTCTGATAAACCTGCCACCTTGTCATGAATGCTTCCAAGTGTTCCCCCCATCCAATCTACATATTCCATAGCAGTCGATGGTGAACCGGTAAGATACCCAAGAACCTTGGAATACCCAAGACTATTCTGAATGTCTCCATGGTAAATCATTGCAAGTGGTGTTACACCGGCGCTCTGCAGTTTTTTCATCAAATCTTCATCAAAGTACTGATTGTTTACAATCAGGTCTGGCTTTAATGCGATGATAGCCTCAATATCCGGTTCGGTTGCAGATCCCAGATTCTTTTGTTTGCTGATTTCAGGAAGAATAATGTCCCTGTTTACTGTGTTCTCATCAATCCCTACGATCTTGTCACCTACTCCGATGACTTGTGCATTTTCTGCAATCATCCGGTCAAGAGTGATGAGTCTGTTTACCGGGGTTTTTACTTTGACAGGTTTTTCGAAGGCATCCTGAACCCATATTTCAGTTGCTGTTCCGTCAATAATCTTCTTAACCTGGTCAGCATCTGCACTGTCTACTTTTCCATCCTGGTTGGCATCTGCAAGATGGGTTGCTCCTGTTTTTCCTGCGGCAATATCATTGATCAGATCAATATCCTGCTGATCAAGATTCATATCCTCATTTGCATTTCCAAAAATATAGAGAGTAAATTCCATTCCAGAGGCAGATACTCCCATTGTTATACCACAGAGAATCAGGAGCGTTAAAATAACTCCTCCATACATACTATACCATTTCATATGAATAAACAACTCCTCACTATAAGTAATTATAGAATATATATTATGCTTATTTGATCTTATATATTTTAAAAAAAGTATTATTCTCATTCATCAATCTTATCAGAGTACAATCATCAGGAAACGTGTAACAAAGGTATCGTGAGGTCATGAATCAACAGAGCCGGAGAAAAAAAACGATTGATTCTCCAACATCGGATATTCAATCGGCTTATAATCAATATCATTCGAAAAAAATTCTGTTTCTGATCACTGTTACTATTGGAATTCTTCTATTAGCAGGAATAGCCGCGTCATTTGGTTCGTATGATCTAACTCTTGTTCAGGCATACACGACAATAGCTGCAGGTATATTCCCTTGGATGGGATTGCCTGAATCAGTTGCTCACACGATAATCTGGGAGATACGACTCCCCCGTATCGCAATGGCAATCGTATCAGGAGCAAGTCTTGGAGTTGCCGGTGCAATTCTTCAGGGAGTTCTTCGTAACCCGCTCGCAGAACCATTTACTTTAGGCATCTCTTCAGCATCAGCGATGGGTGCATCACTGGCTATCATCGGGGGAATCAAATATTTCGGCCAGTATAGCGTTGTAATGAATGCATTTTTTAGTGCTTTCCTTGCAACGATGGTGATCTATTCTATTGCAAAAAGCAAGGGAATGACTCCTGAAGCGATTATTCTTGCAGGGATTGCGATTATGTTTCTTCTTGATGCAGTTACTTCATTCATGCAGTATCTTGGTACCGCAGAACAGGTCCAGGCAGTAGTATTCTGGATGATGGGAAGTGTATCGGTTGCCAATTGGGAGACGGTTTTCATTGTCTTTTGTATTGCAATCATCTCCATCCCCTATCTCATTTACAAGGCGTCAGATCTCACCATCATTGGAGCCGGAGATGAAACTGCTTATAGTCTTGGAATACATGTGGAGACCGTTAGGATGAGGACCCTCATTTTTGCTGCACTCCTGACCGCATCTGTTACAGCATTTTGTGGAATCATAGGATTTGTAGGGCTCGTTTCTCCCCATATTACACGAATGGTTATCGGTGGAGATAACCGGTATGTCATTCCTGGTTCTGCCCTTGTTGGAGGGATTCTCCTCCTGGGAGCAGATACGGTTGCACGAACAATCCTTGCACCGATTATTTTACCGGTAGGAATTATGACCGCTCTTGTTGGAGTTCCCTTCTTTATGTTTCTGTTTATGAGAAAGAGGAAAGAATTATGGTAAATGTTAAACTCAATGATGTCTGTTTCAGTTATCCGGGTGCTGACATCCTGCATAATGTGACCTTTTCAATCGGACCTGGGCAGATGACAGGCCTTATCGGTCCGAATGGATCAGGAAAGAGCACTCTCATCAAGTGCATAGACACAATTCTGAAACCTAAGGGTTCTATCCTGCTGAATGGAAAAGATATCCTTACGATGGAACGGGTAGCCCTCGCCAGAAGTATCGGTCTTGTCCCCCAGAATGGAACGAGTGCTATGGACTCTACCGTGTTTGAAACGGTCCTGATGGGCAGAAGACCTCATTCAGCCTGGCGAATCAGCGAGGAAGATATTCATAAAGTTGCTGACGCCCTTGAACGTCTTGGAATTGGGAATCTGGCAATGAGGGATTTTTCTCATCTGTCTGGTGGGCAAAAACAGATGGTTCTTTTGGCACGGGCAATTTGCCAGGAACCTGATGTTCTCCTCCTTGATGAACCAACATCTGCCCTTGATATCAGACATCAATTGGAGGTATTGGAGATTGTGAATCATCTTGTGAAAGAACGAAATATGTCAGCGATCATTGCATTACATGACCTCAATCTGGGTGCACGGTATACTGATTCTATGGTGATACTGCGGGAAGGAAAGATCTTCTCAGCAGGAAAACCAGATGAACTGTATACCCCTGATATGATAGAGGAGGTATACGGGGTAATTGCAGAGGTGATCTCCGTTCATGGAAAACCCCATGTCGTCCCCATCCGTCCCGCTGAATACGGCCATTATATTTTTGCAGAGTCCTTGCAAAATGAGAGAAATATGGAGATTCCAGCCTGAATGGTGCACGCTGAAGTCCCTGCCCCGGATAATTGCAGGTATGATTCATTTTTTGAGCGGGTTTTTTCCCTCTGTATTGATCTGAGGTTAATCCGGTTAATTCCAGGACTGGGAAGATCAGTTACAGTGACCTTTATTGCAGCCCTGGTTAATTCAATAGCTTCTATTCTCTTCCTATTCTTTGTTAGTATTTTTATTTCAGGCCTGATTGAAGGGAAGACCGTGGTGTCCATGGTTCAGATTTGTGCCCTCATAATAGGCGTGCTTTTCATCCGCATTGGTGCCGAAATATTCCGGGAGCGTTCTGCCTGTGCAACTGCCGGATTGATGAAAGAATCAATTCGTTCAAGGATGTATAAGAAACTTCTTATCCTTGGGCCGGCCTATACCGATAAAAATGATTCCGGATCCCTTGCAGCCATCTTTGTAGATGGTATTGAACAACTGGAGCAGTATGTCTCCTATTACATCCCCTATATCCTTCTTTGCCTCTTTGTTCCGACAGCCCTCTTCTTTACCTTTGCAGGATTTGTAGATCTCATAACGGCCTGCATTCTTTTAATATTTGTCCCTCTGGTGCCGATAATTATCATGTTTACGAATCGGAGAAACCGGCTTACAAAAAATGATGTCTGGTATGAGTATAAAACACTCAGCGCTTTTTTTACTGAAAGTCTGCAAGGGCTTCCAACATTAAAATTATTCAACCGGCATGAATCTCGTGGAGATGAAATTCAGAAACGGGCAGATGTTCTGAGTCTTACCTGGATACGTCGGCTCAGGGTTGGTTTACTGGTCAGTTTTATCACAGATATGATTCCCTACCTGGGATATGGTTCTGCATTACTGTATGTCTGTATCGGGATGAGCCAGGGAGTCATGCAAACAGAACAAGTAATGCTCGTTCTGCTCCTGGGCCCGGTTTTCTATGAACATGTCATCCATCTCGGGCAGTATTATCATAGCAGCATGAATGCCAAAAGTACCATCAACACGATTCTTAATCTGTTTGACGCCATTCCAGAGGTTGCAGAACCAAAAAAACCTTCATCAATCTCCCTTCCTCTCTCCCTATCAATTCGGTTTACAAATGTCTCATTTGCATATGAACCTGACCGTCCAGTCCTGAAAAACTGCTCATTCTCAGTTGAGGAAGGGGAGATGGTAGCTCTTGTCGGGGCATCCGGGGTTGGAAAGAGTACAATCGTCGATCTGTTATTTCGTTATTACAACCCGAATGAAGGGAGCATTGAAATCATGGGAATACCGTTGTCTGATATCCCTCTTGAATTTCTCAGACAACAACTCGCTCTGGTTTCTCAGGATACCTATCTCTTTTATGATACGATTCTGAATAATCTCCTGTTCGGAAGGTCTGATGCTTCAAAAGAAGAGATCGATAAAGCCATCCGGTCATCGAAACTGGATGAATTTATCTCCATACTCCCCGAAGGTTTGAATACCCTGGCCGGGGAGCGTGGTCTTCGGCTTTCGGGAGGAGAACGACAACGAATAGCAATAGCACGGGCTATTCTGAAAGATGCTCCAATTCTCATACTTGATGAACCTACAGCGAATGTTGATGCAGCGAGCGAACTTTATATTAGAACATCGCTTCGAAATCTCCTTGTTGGACGTACCGTTCTGATTATTGCTCACCGTCTTTCAACCATTCGGGATGCAACACGAATCCTCGTAATGGAAAACGGGGGCATTATTGAATCAGGAACGCATGAGGAGTTGATGCAAAGGAACGGGAAATATGCCGCCCTTGTGCATGCACAGGAGATTGCCGGTGGTATTGGACATCTGTCGGAAAGAGGTGCATTATGAAGACAATTCATGCAGTTCTCCGCCTTTTCACGCTCGTCCGTCCACAAGTTCCGATTCTTTCTCTCGGGATTATTACTGAAATTCTCAAATACCTTGTTACTCTGGGGATAGGAGTTCTCGGCGTTGACCTCCTTCGCCTGGCACGATCCGGAGAAGAATCGTCTGTTCTCATTCCCATTGGTATTTCTATTATCGGTCTTGCGATTTTCCGGGGTGTATGCGGATATCTGAGTCCGTATTTATCTCATATAGCGGCATATCGTATCCTCGCTTCCCTTCGAAATCAGTTTTACAGAACGATTGAGCCATTAGCACCAGCAGCTCTTATGCACCGCAGAACGGGAGATATTGTATCCATTGCTGCAAATAACGTGGAAACACTAGAACTCTTCTTTGCACATACAATAGGCCCCATGGTGACCGCAATAGTCATTCCCCTGGTGGTATTTTCATCACTCTGGTTCATCCACCCCTCAATTGCAGGAGTTTATCTGCTAATAACACTCTTTATCGCTCTTCTACCAAGAATTGCACTCATTCTGAACAAAAACCGGGGTGATCTTCTCCGTGCTCATCTGGCGAATATGAATGCATTTCTTATCGATAGTGTGCAGGGCATCCGTGAAATTCTTGCTTTCTCCAAATCCCAATCCCGGTTCAGTCAGGTCATGGACCTGAATGCGAAGTATCAGGAAGAGTATGATACATATGTACAGAAAAACTCGCTCATTTCCGGGACTTTTATTCTCATCCTGTCAGGAGGAATCTTTTGCATACTGCTTTCCTCTTCAATTCTCTATACTAATGGAGATATTGATCCTCTGAATATTCCTCTGATTATTCTTTTTGCTTCCCTTGGATTGAGTTCGATGACAAATATCATCGAAATCTCTAAACAATTCAGCCTGACTTTTGCAGGAGCGAAAAGACTCTATGAACTGATGGATCTTACTCCGGAAGTGAAAGAACCTGATAATCCCAAGAGGCCCGTTACAATCGAACCCTCAATATCCTTTGAGAAAGTATCTTTTCGATATCATCCGGATGATCCATTGGTTCTGCATGAGGTTGATTTTACCGTTCCGGTTGGAAATACCGTTGCGATTGTAGGGATGACCGGGGCTGGAAAAACAACCATCGCACATCTTATCATGCGTTTTTGGGATCCGGTACAGGGGAGAATACTGCTTGGAGGTAATGATCTCAGAGAACTCTCTCTGTATCAAATCCGTGATTCTATTGCTTTGGTGAGCCAGGATATCTTTTTGCTTAATACCTCAATCCTCGAAAATATCAGGCTCGGACGGACTGATGCAACGGATGATGAGGTTATTGCAGCTGCTGCTACTGCCAGATTACATGATTTTGTCTGCTCACTTCCCAAAGGATATCACACTATCATCGGCGAACGAGGTGTCAGGTTATCCGGGGGTGAACGACAACGAATAGCAATTGCCCGAGCGATACTCAAGGATGCTCCAATCCTCATTCTTGATGAAGCAACATCAGCCCTTGATACGGTCACGGAATGTGAGATCAGAAAAGCCTTACAGGTTCTCTGTGAGGGTAGGACGGTTCTGATCATTGCCCACCGGTTGTCAACTATAATCCATGCAGACCAGATTCTTGTCCTGAAAGAGGGGAGGGTGGTTGAACGGGGAACCCATAATGAATTACTGAAGATGAATTCTGTGTATTCTTCGTTCATTGCTGCACAGGAGGTTTGAAAAACAAGATGAGAAACATCATTGTAACTTTACAATGCACATAATATTAAGAAATCAAAATCAGTAATACTAATTACTTGTAAGATTAACAATTGTGTCGACAGGTATGAAAAAAGTTTTAGGTGCATTTCTTGTAGTGGTGCTTACCGGTTGTTTACTCATGGCTGGTTGCACCTCCACAAATTCCGGTACCACTTCGATGGACAAATCTGAAAAATCTGTATCAACCGGAGAAAAAGTCCTTCGGGTTGGAGATTTATGGGCAGTATCTTCCATAAATCCCGGGGACGGACATGATGGGGGAACATTTGTTACCGAAAAAGCAATTGTTACAGAAACACTTGTCGGTGCAAATGACAAATTTGAGCTTGTTCCCAATCTTGCTGAAAGCTGGTCACAGGTGGATGAAACAACCTGGGAATTTAAGATACGACCTGGTGTAAAATTCCATAATGGCAAAGAGATGAAGGCCAGTGATGTGAAAGCCTCACTTGACAGAACAGCCAATCTCTCACCCAGCACGGCAACTCTGATGTCATATGACAGTACTGAAGTTGTTGACGACTATACCATCCGTATTCATACAAAAGATCTAAACCCCCTGGTTCCTGGTATTTTACATTATCCGGATACTGCTATTGTAAGTCAGGATTCCTATCTGCCTGATGGAACATTCAACGTTCCAATCGGAACAGGGCCTATGAAAGTTGAATCGTTTGATGAACAGACCGGGACTCTCACCGTTGTAAAAAATACTGACTGGTGGAAAGGAACACCAAAATTTGACAAGATGATCATTCGGGGATATGAAAGCCCAGAGACACGGGCTATGATGATCGAGAATGGAGATCTTGACTTTACCTGTGATCCTCCATACAGCGAAGTTGACCGTCTGGATGCGATTGATGGCATCCATGTGGAGAAGTTTAATACTCCCCGGTTGTACAAGATCGATGTTAACCTGAACAAGACGGTAATGAATGATAAAAATGTCAGAAAGGCGATCTCACATGCCATTGATCGTACAAATATTACCACCAATGTTCTCTATGGTGTCGGAACTCCGGCAGGGGGCTGTTTCCTTCCATCCATGAAATGGAGAAATGCAACCCTTACTCCATATGAGTATAATGTGAATCTATCAAAGCAGTATCTTGCTGCTTCAGGCTGGATTGATACGAATGGCGATGGATATGTGGATAAAAATGGTGAGCCTCTGACACTCCGGTTCTTCACCTATACCGAACGCCCGGGTCTTCCACCCATGCAGGAAGCGATATCAGCCAATCTTGAGAGTATTGGGATCAAGGTAGAACAGACTGCAATGGAGAATGCGGCACTCTCAAAAGCGATGGGTGATGATTGGGATCTCTATCTTTCAGCTACAAATCTGGCAATGGTCCCTGACCCTGAGTATGTTTTGAAGGGCTGGTATTCCTCTGGTGGAGTCAATAACAAACCAAATTACCGAAATCCGGTTGTTGACCGGATGATAATTGAAGGTCATTATCTGACAAACGAAACCGAACGGTATGATCACTTCCGTCAGATTGAGGGAATTGTCTATGATGATCTCCCGACCATCAATGTTGCATACTATGGTGTCGCAATTGTCATGTCAGATGATGTATCCGGATATGTTTTTGATCCCACCGCCCATGATTACCGGATTGATCCAAACATGACAATCAAATAAACACACTTCATTTTTTTACATGAAAAACGATATTCTAGATCGTCAAATGCATGACAATCGTATAAAAAATGAGATTGCATGCAGGTGGGATACCTATGCAGAAACATATGATTCTTTTGTCTCTCACGGTGTCCAGACAGAGGAGGAGAAAAAACTCTGGGTTGATGCCTTTTTAAAAGCCATTGATCAGGACATGAAAAATCTCACCGTGCTTGATGTTGGATGTGGAACTGGAGCTATCGGTCTTATTTTTGCCGAGATGGGATGTTCTGTCACAGGAATTGATCTCTCGGAGAAGATGATGGAAACCGGCAGGCAGAAAGCCGGGGAAAGGGGTCTTGCGATGAAATTTATCTCTGTAGATGCTGAATATCCACCATTTCCAGGCAATGAATTTGATATTGTACTATCGCGGCATCTGCTCTGGACGCTCCCTCATCCGATTGAAGCTCTCAGATCCTGGAGACGGATATTAAAGCCAGGTGGAAAATCCCTGGTTATTGCAGGAGTATGGGATGATGGGACGTTAAAAACTCGTATCCTGAAATCCATGAGTACAACTCTTGGTATGATCTTTGATCCTGTTCATGTCGAGAAACTGACATATTCATCTGAATTACGGCAGCATCTACCTCATTTGGGAGGTATTTCTGAAGAGGACGCACGATATTTGTTTGAACAGGCAGGATTTCAGAACATTCGCGTTTATGATCTACGCAATATCCGTGAAAATCAGAAAAAACGGAGTTTATGGTTTGAGGAATTAACCCCCCTGGGAACGTATTACCTGATATCAGGGACAAAACGCGAGTGAAAAATGCATCAGTACATTCTGAAAAGAACTGGTTATCTGATTCTGACATTGATTTTTTCTTCAATATTTACATTCACGGTCATTAACGCAATCCCTGGAGAACCTGCAGAAGTTTTGGCAAAACACCTCTTTCTTGGACTTGAAGAGTCAGCCCCTCCTGAACTCATCGAGGAGGTTGCTTTTCGATATGATCTGAACAGGCCACTCCTGGAACAGTATTTTGAGTGGATACAAGGATTTTTTGTGGGGGATCTTGGAAATTCCATTCTCTATCATAAACCAGTTACCCGATTGCTTGCATTGTATCTGCCACCAACTCTTATCCTGACCTGTAGTGCTATGACGTTTGCAATCATCACGGGTCTTATTCTGGGAGTTTTATCTGCTATCCGTCAGAATACCCTCATTGACCACCTGGTCAGGTTCCTGACCATATTTTGCGTATCTATGCCCGCATTCTGGGTAGCTGTCATGCTGGTGCTGATCTTTTCATTATGGCTTGGTATTACTCCGGTTGCGGGATATGGCTCTCCAAAATACCTTATTCTTCCGCTTTTTGCTCTGGGGTTACATTCAATGGCTTCAATTACCCGGATTATGAGGACGAGCATGCTCGATACCATGGAAAAACCGTTTATGACCTTTTCAAAAGCCAAAGGACTACCCTGGCGAAAAATTCTCATCTCTCATGCATGTAAGAACGCTCTGCTTCCAGTCCTGACAGTGATTGGGATGTCTTTTGGTTCTCTTCTCGCGGGTTCGGTCGTCATTGAGACCGTTTTTGCCTGGCCAGGGATTGGAGCTCTCTTAATGAAAGCGATTTCAGCCCGTGATCTGGTTCTCATTGAGAGTACCATACTGGTTATCGTCTTCATGTTCCTGATGGTGAATTTTGTTATCGATATCCTGTACCATGTCATTGATCCGAGGATAAACTATGAGTGAAACGGTACATATTGCCATATTGAGGGGATTATCAATTTCATGGGAAAAATACGATTGGTATCACCGGTTAAAAGAGCGAAGGGATCTTCAGATCGTATTTGTATGTATTATCATAGTCTTTGTCCTCAGTCTGTGTGCACCGCTCCTCACCGGACAGAATCCGAATAGTCAGGATTTGCGAGGGAAAAACCAGGGGCCATCGCTCGATCATCTGTTGGGTACGGATTACCTTGGCAGGGATCTCTTTGCACGGGTAATGTACGGTCTTCAGACATCACTGGGGATTGCTGGTACCACGATCCTGATATCATTTGTTATCGGTGTAAGTATTGGGAGTCTTTCAGGGTACCTGGGAGGGTGGGTAGACAATTGTATTGCACGAATAATTGATCTGTTCCTTGCATTCCCTTCGATTATTCTCGCTCTTGCGCTTATGCTCCTTATGGGATCTGGAATTTTGAATATGATTATGATGCTCACGATTGTTCAATGGGCATCTTTTGCCAGACTGATAAGGGGACAGGTCCTTTCAGAAAAAAACCAGGATTATGTCCTTTCGTCGAGGGCTGCGGGTCTTCCGGGATGGTGGATTGTTACCAAACACATTTTACCAAATTGCATCATGCCAGTAATAGTCCTCGCAACAATGGATATCGGGCACACTATCCTGACCATTTCAACCCTTTCTTTTCTGGGAATAGGTATCCCTCCAGCTATTCCGGAATGGGGTTCGATGATAAATTCCGGACTCCCGTATATGCGGATTGCACCGTTCAATGTCATTATTCCAGGTCTCATGATCACCTGTGTCACCCTGCTTTTTAATATCGCAGGAGAAGGACTTCGGGATATTACGAATCCATTGGCAGATAATGAAGGTTCCTTATGAATTCCATACTTGAAGTAACTGATCTTAATGTTTCATTTCCGACAAGAAACGGAGTCATTCATGCATCGCAACAGGTTTCTTTTCGTATTTCAAAAGGGAAATCCTGTGTGCTGGTTGGTGAGACCGGTTCAGGAAAATCAGTTATCGGGCAGTCAGTTCTTCGCCTGCTGCCTCAAAAATCGATCATATCAGGAAGTATCCGGTACAAGGGTTTAGATATACTTACCCTGTCTGAAGAAGAGTTTTCTCACCTTCGGGGACGAGAAATTTCACTTGTCCCTCAGAATCCATCCGCTTCATTAGATCCCCTGATGAAATGCGGTGATCAGATTGCTGAATCTGTTGAATTGCGAGGGGTGAAAAAATCATCTGTCACAGAAGAAGTCTTGCATATTCTCTCCAATCTCCGGTTTTTGGATCCTGTCCGGGTGTCTCTTTCGCTTCCATCCCGTTTGTCTGGAGGAATGAGACAGAGGGTTGCCACTGGCATAGCTCTTGCCTCAAAACCTCAGTTTCTGGTCCTTGATGAACCTACCAAAGGGCTTGATTATGCAGCCAGAACATCAACCATAGATATATTACACCACATCAAAGCGAACCGGCAGGATACCCAGTTGTTAATTACGCATGACCTGGATTTGGCTCACCGTATTGGTGATACCATGGGCGTTCTCTATTCAGGAGAACTGGTTGAGTTTGGACCGGTGAATGAGATCTTTTCCAATCCTTTGCATCCCTATACAAAAGGGCTCATTTCCGCCCTTCCCCGAAATGGTATGAAACCAATTCCAGGTTCATGCCCTGGATTTTTGAATCTTCCCAAAGGTTGCTATTTTCATAAAAGATGTCCTCACCCCTGTGCAAGAGGCGAAGACGTTCATCCGGAAATATGTGATATTTCAGAGGAGAGGCAGGTGCGATGTCACAGATTCTCCGCGTAGAAGGGTTATATAAGACATTTGGTCATGGAGATATCTTTCGGGATGTATCCTTCACTCTCGATTCCGGCGAAACGATAGGATTATTCGGGATGAGCGGGTCAGGAAAGTCTACACTTGGAAGGTGTATAGTAGGTCTTGAGAGATGTACCTCTGGTAAAATCTATTTTGAAGGGGATGATGTGTCGACCGTGCCGAAAAAAATGAGGCCACTTTTAAGAACAAAGATGCAGATGATCTTTCAACACCCGGAGATCTCTTTTGATCCGAGGAGACGGCTGATTGATAGTGTTACTGAACCGCTTGTGTATCATACAAAGCAGGATCAACAGGATGTTTTTCGTTCTCTTTTTCCATTAATTGAGGCTGTCGGTCTTCATCATCAGTTGTTTGAGAAATATCCAGGTCAGTTATCTGGTGGAGAACTGCAACGGGCGATGATGGTCCGAATATATTCACTCTCCCCAAAGCTCATCGTCGCTGATGAACCTACTTCAATGCTTGATATGTCAGTCCAGGCCCAGGTTCTGAATCTCATGAAGGATTTACAGCAGAAAAATAATACGGCATGTGTGTTTATTTCTCATGATCCGGAAGTGATGCAGATTATGTGTGATCGGATTGGGATCATAACAGATGGAACATGTACTCTTGTTGAAAAAGAAGAATTTGATGATTGGGTTTCTTATATGGGATCTTAAATTACCTTCCATTTGTTGCTCGGTACATTGTGACCTGCTACCTTTCCAGGATCCACTTCCAGACTGGCATGACACAAATCCCCCCAGTCGGTGCTTCTTCCTGGTGGAGTGTGAGCAGATATCCCGTTGATCCGGGAAACGAGGTGCAAGCTTCCATAAGACCACCGAATTCCCGTTCCCGGTTTTCATCGGACAGGTTCCAGCATACCTGAATTGCCATAATCACTTTTCCCTGGTCCAGTACGATAAAATCACATTCATTCTCTCCTTTCAGCCAGTATAATTCATACCCTCTCCGGCGAAGCTCCATCCATACAATATTTTCAAGGAGAAGGCCGTGGTCATCTGAAAATCTGAAGGATACAGCATTTCGGAGAGCGGTATCGATTCCGTAATATTTTTGGTTCCTTGAGAGTTGTTTTTTCATTGAATACTCAAACGGAGAGAGCGTTCCGATAAGATAGGTGTCTTCGAGGTATCCGATCCAGTTCTTTAAGGAAACAGGACTTTTCATCTGCACGACAGAAGCCAGAGAGGTAAGGCTTGCTTCTCTCGTCATATTTGAATATACATATCTGCATAATAAGCGGAATGATTTGATTTCACGAATCCCATATCTGGCGATTACATCACGGAACAAAATATCATCAAAGGTTCTTTGCAGGATCTCCGGATCCGGATCTTTCAGATATTCTGGAAATCCCCCGTCATCAATGTACTGTGAGAAAAGCCGGAGAGCAGCTGCAGATTCACTGGTGGTATGAATACCGGATGGATTCCACGAGAATTGATGAAACGTGCAGTATTCATCAAACCCAAAGGGGAACAGCTCAATCCGAACATATCTCCCGGTAAGATGGGTTCCAAGTTCCCTACTGAGCATCTGTGCATTTGACCCGGTCAGGAAAATCCGGTATCCTTCGTCATGCATTCTTCTTACAACCCGTTCCCATCCGGGGATATTCTGGATCTCATCAAAAAAGACCGTTCGTACTCCGGGATATAGCTCCTCCCAGATGAAAAGAAGGGATGAAAGATCCTCTGGAGTAGAACCGATCAACCGGTCATCATCAGCATTCAGATATAAGAAAGAGGGAAATCCAAGAGATAATTGTTTCAGGAACGTGGATTTGCCAGACCTTCTGACCCCCGAAATAACAACAATCCTATCCTTATGACGGTATTGTGCAGGATCGATTCTCCGTGGTATACCTGGATCCTGATTCGTAAATCGTTTCAGTTGATCTGCTATGACTTCTTTCAGGATGTGATGAGGAATCATATATTACCAATAAACAAAAATCTATTTTTCGTTTATTAGTAATAACAGTTATGTCACCTCATTCGTGGCTATCTGATAGTATTGTCCCTGGCAATAGTGTGGTCGTACCGCTAAAAAACATCAAATGAGTGAGAATGGCCTCCTCCTGTAGTTTCACCAGAGGCAACCCTCTCATCCGCTGAGCACAAGATCATCCTTTTTCCAAATATCCGCCCCAACACGAGGGAATGGTGGCCTCTTCTGATTGGGTATCACACCACACAAATCATCGGTTCATCCAAAACTCTGTAATCGGATAGAGAGAGGGGCGATCATTCCTCCTCCCTCTTTTCACCTTGAAGAATCGAGTCTGCGTATGAAAAGATAGGGGGATAGAGCTCTGTAACGACATCTGCCATGTTATATCTCCCAAAATAATAGGGAGATTTGCCAAGCAGTCTGATTGGAATGACCTTCACCGATGATCGTTGTATCGGGACAAGCGGCCCCTCCCCCTCGCAGGTGAAAAACCCGGTTGGAGCTGCCTTTTCAGGGAGTGAGATCCCTGAAGGAATAAACCCGGATACCGGGGCGACACTCCTGCTCACGTTCTCATTTTGAACCGTTTTGACCTGCCGTACCGCATGTAATACCTCATCTCTGCTCTTTCCCCGGATATACAGAAGATGCCAGGGATTCTCATCCAGTGCCTCCGCAACAAAATACCATGCGGCGATCGTATGAATACAGGGATTATACTGATCACCACAGGTACAATAACAGGAAAACCATCTGTCCTGAGAAGGAATCAGTTCAAGACCAACACGTCTGAGTTCCTGAACAAAATATACGGAGAAATCCCCGGATACCAGTGCCCCGGTGAGTGATGCATCTTTAGCAATCGTCTCTATCAGTGTATCCCATTCAGGTTGTCTGAACTGGGTTACCGAAAAGTCCACATCGCGAATCGTATACCCGGAACAACTGATCCCGATCTTAATCCACCCCGGTGTGAATACCAGTCTGGATGCCTCATTTTTCCTGGCACAGTCAAGCCCCCGTGCAAGCCGTTTCTTTTCAGCAACAGACTCCATTGCTCTGACAAAATCCCGTACATACCATGACCTCCCGACCGGGCCATCCTGTGCCTTCAGCTGAATTTTCTTCTCGTCTGGAACATCATGTATTGATTTAATCCACCACCGGTTCTTGCGTCTCCTCATGCTTCCTCCCCGCGAAAGAGACTATCACGAAGTGATACAATCTCCAAAAGTTCTTTGGTTGAGAGATTTGTCAGATACTCATCACTCTGTGCAAGCACTTCCTTTGCAAGCGTCCGTTTCTCCTGATTCATCAGATCTATCCGTTCCTCAAGGGTTCCAGCCGTTATCATAAGATGCACCTGCACATTCCTCTTCTGTCCAATCCGGTACGTCCGGTCAGTTGCCTGGTCTTCAACCGCCGGATTCCACCACCGATCAACATGAAATACATGCGTCGCTTTCGTCAGGTTCAGGCCAGTTCCACCGGCTTTGAGAGAAATAACAAAGATTATCGGGGTAGATGACGCCTGAAACTCCTCTATCATCTGTTCCCGTTTTTTCCTGGGCGTTGAACCGGTCAGGAGGAAAACCCGTGTGTCTCCCTGTTTTTCTATCATCCCTGCGAGTTCCTCAGCGAATGTTGCATACTGACTGAATATGAGTGCCGAGTCCCCTTCGGAAGCGATCTCTTCAATCATCTCCAGCAGCCGGCTCACCTTCCCGGACCGTTCAGCCTTAATTGATTTATCCCTGCCAACACGTCCCGGATGGTTACATATCTGTTTCAGTCGTGTTATCGCAGCAAGAATTGCTCCTTTCCTGGCAATACCCTCCACTTTATCAAGGTTTTTTGCCATATCCGACACAACCGCCTGGTATAAGGTTGCCTGCTCGGTTGTGAGGGTGCAATATATCCGGTTCTCCATCTTTTCCGGGAGATCATCGATAACATGCTTGTCTGTCTTCATTCGCCTGAGCAGGAACGGACGGATGAGGGATCGCAGCTCCTGTATCAGTTCCGAATTTTTATCCTGCTCTATCTGGCGGGAATACCGATTCGTAAATGCACTCTGTGATCCAAGGTATCCCGGATTTAAAAAGTCCATGATCGACCAGAGTTCCAGTAACCGGTTCTCAACCGGGGTGCCGGTCAGAGCAACCCGCCTCTCTCCGGTGAGCGATTTTACTGCCACAGTCTGGTTTGCATGAACGTTCTTGATATTTTGTGCCTCATCAAGAATGATTGCAGACCAGGAAACGGTTTTGAGATGGTCACGATCCCGTGCTGCCAGATGATAGGTGGTCAGAACCAGGTCATATGAACCGACATGTCTCACGAAATCATCGCCTTTGCACCGGTCAGTTCCATGATGCACCCATGAACGGAGGGAAGGGGCAAACCGCTGTATTTCCCGCTCCCAGTTCCCGACAACCGACATCGGGCATATAAGGAGGGCGGGATTCATGGGTTTTTCTGTCTCTTTCAGATAAAGAAGCCAGGCAAGGGTCTGGGGAGTTTTTCCAAGCCCCATGTCATCGGCAAGGCAGGCGCCAAACCCTCTCCTGGTACACTGACAGAGGAATGAGAACCCTTCTTCCTGGTATGGCCTGAGTGTTCCCTGAAATTTCTTCGGGACAAGGATCGCCTGATATGTCTCAGTCCTGAAAAAGTCCAGAAGATCCGCAACCCAGTCATCCTTTGCATGAATCGAGACCGGGACGTCGGAATCCTCCATGTTTTTCAGGGAGAGCCGCAGGAGATCGCCGGTGGTATTTTCTGCCCTGCTCTGCTGTTTGCTGAAAGAATCCAGGGCACGCTGTATGGCATCCGGACGAATGGGTATCCATCTGCCTCCCAGCCAGACAAAGGGAGCCTTTTCTTTCACCAATGTCCAGAACTCATCCGGTGAATATGACTCATCACCGATTGCAATCCGGTAATCAAATGACAGGAGTTCCTGCAGCCCTATCCTTGCCTTCGTATGGGAAGGATTCCGCCTTTGTGCATGGAGTTCAACCCGTGGTGTACAGGTCGTATCTGTCCACCAGTCCGGCAGAAGCACGGTAACTCCTTTCCTTTTTGCTCTTTCAAGGTCAGATCCGAGAAACGTTGCAGCCTCTTTGAGGGTCATGCTTCCTCCGGTGGGGTTCTTTCCGGACAGGTGACGCCATAATACCGATGATGATGAGGTTACAAGCCCGATACCGGCAAGGAGGATGTGTTTGAGATAGGCTCCCTGGGGGAACAGCCCGCACTGGTGATCAGGTAATTCCCAGATAATGCCAGCCGGGATAAGAAGAGACGGTTCTGCCTCGGATCTGACATACAGACTGAAATCCCACGGTTCCGTATGTCCTTGTGGCGGATCTTTGATGATCATGCAGAACTCAAAGGGAGCAAACCGTCCTGAACTGGCGAAGGTCAGCCAGTCCTGCATTGCCCGTGAGAAGGTTCTCTCAAATCCTTTGTCTTTGGCAGGATCGGTTACCCCGATAAGATCAGTCATGAACTGCATCTCATTTTCTGTGGGCTGAAAATAGGGATCCTTTTCTTCTTTCAGGTTATAACCGGCCAAGGCAGAACGGATGATTACCTGCATCATTTCTCTGATGAATTTCTCGACTCTGGCCTCCGGTTTCGGAAAAAAGGGATCTTTAGCGACCCGGGGAAGAGCGTATCTAGAGACCTGGGGCATCCGGCTTGAAAATTCTGATACCCATGCCATTTCCTGAGGAGTAAGGGCCGGGATCCATAGGGCATGATACCCGGCAAATGTCCGTTCTGAAGATGGTTTGAACCGTCCGTTCTGGATAAGCCTGACGGTGCTCTCCATCAGAATGGAGATGTACTGGAAGGAATCACCTGGAATGTATTGGTTGTCAGTATTGTGAGCGGCTTTCCAGATCTGAAAAAAGGTATCATACGAGCAGAGGAGAACCGGAACATATATCGGAACAAGAGGGAGTTTTTTCTCCTTTGGTGATGGCTTCTTTTTTGATGAGAACTGAGAGGAAGGAGGGACCGTTTCTCCAGCGGGGAGGTACATAATCCACCTCGTAGCCTTCAGATCATCATATGCTCCAAAACAGTTCTCTATGAGCGTTTTGAGATCAGTATGATCAAGGGAGTATGGATATTCTCCCGGTTTATCCTTATCGTAGCCTTTTTTCCTGACATGAGCAGGTTTATCTGTTATATATTCTGCACATATCGCCACCCCTTCAACGGACGGGTTGATCAAGGCATGAAGGACGGGAAGTGAAGGATCAGGTAAGGTCTCTTCTTCTGTATCGTGGATTGGTGCTGGTCGCTTCGCAGTCACTAATAGCCCCTGTACATATATGGTCTCCTTCTGCTCACATAATGGGATTGATAGGTTCGATCCATCCGTTGATATGCTTCAGAGGAGCTCTCTTTATCATGAAACAATTTCGTGATCTCTCCCATCAGGATCTAAACTCCTGGGTGGGATCACAGACCGCTTCACGAGGGAGATCATATCAGAGATCCGGGTATGTATTAAGCGTATATCAGATCTCGGACGATATAATCTGCGGGTCGGTAGAGGGGACAAAAGAGTATCATACGGTGGTATCAGGAACAGAAGGTCTCTCCTCAAGATGTACCTGTCCGGTGGGGTCAGACTGCAAACATGGCGTTGCTTTGATGATGGAGTATCTTGAGCGGTTAAAACGGGGCGTTGAGGTATCGAAACCTCCTGAAAACGAGTATGAGAGGACATATCTTCCGCTTCTTGATTCGGGATCGAGTAATTTTGTTCTTCCTACCCCGGTTCATAATCAAAAGAAAGACCTACAAGCGTATTTACAGTCGCTCTCAAAGGACGACCTGATTAATATCATCCTCTCCGGGCTTGAGGGGCATGATCTTGCGGTGTACCTGAACCGGCGACAGAGAATTGAGGAGAGTTCATCCGATTCATCACAATCGGCTATTATTGCAGAAATCGAACTGGTAACGTCAGAGGAGGTCTCCTATTCTGATTGGTACGAGATTGATGAAGAAGATATGCCGGATTACTCCGGTATCTATGAGAGTTTCTCTGCTTTACTTGAAGCGAAGCGATATGCTGATCTTATCAGCCTTGGTCATATCCTCCTGGAAAAATCTGCTGCTCAACTTGAGATGGATGATGAATCTGGTTCAATCAGTTCTCAAATATCGGAGTGCATAAAGGTCGTTGCAAAAGCATTCGAGCGCTCGGATCTTCCGGTCCATCAGAAGATTTTGTCTGCGATTGAGTTGATCAAGGAAGATGAGTACGATCTGACCGATGATATCAGGGGTTTTATTCATTGCTCAGATAATAAATCTGAATGGTCAAAGGTAGCTGATTGTCTTCTTGGGAAGAACAAAGGAGAAAGAGAGGATGGAGAGTCCTCTTCAGAAGGTGATCTGCTGTATTATGCTGACTGGATAGAGATGGCTCTTAAGCGGTCAGGAAGAAGTGATGAGGCGATAGAATTTGCACGCCGTCTTGCTGAGGAACAGAACCGGGATCTTCCCTTCATATCGTTACTTTTACAGTTAAACAAAAAAATGGAAGCGATTGAGTGGATCAAGAAATCTGTTTATAAGAAGCGGTTCAGTCCTTATGAACCAATACAGCTCTTCGAAATATTGCGAACAATATATGAAGAGTCTGGTGACTGGCTCATGATCACCGCTCTTGATACTGAAATTTTTATGCGAAACCCATCCCTGTATCATTATAAAACAATGATGACTTCAGCAAAAAAAGCGGGAGTTTCCGATTCTATCAGGCCGTATATTCATGCCTTTCTGAAAGATGGGATTTTGCCAACTTCTTCAGAAGAAGGGAGTATCCTCCCTGGTATCCTCCCTGAAACCGGGGTTACATTGGCCAGGAGAAATGCACAGGTAAACTATCCGGTACGGGATCTCCTCCTTGAGATGGCTATCGACGGGAATGATCCAAAAGAGGTATTCCTGTGGTATACTCCGAATCCCAGAAGAGTCATCAACAATCCGAGAGATTGTCTGGATGATCGTATAGCGGATGCTATTGTGAAGAAAAATCCTGAGCAGGCTATTATGATTTGGAAACAACTTGCTGAAACCTTAATCAACCTAAAAAACCCCGGTTTATATGTGGTTGCAGTCAGTTTTCTTATGAAAGGGAAGGCCGCCTCTCAAAAATCCGGCAAGTCTGCTGAATTCGAGGAGTACATACTTCATCTGAAGACTGAGCATGCAAAAAAACGAAGGTTCATCCAGGATCTTGCAGTTCTTGAAGGGAAAAGAATTATTGATGATATGTGAATAATATTTAAACAGAGAAGGGCTGCTTATGCAATCAAATCTTCTGTATAAAGTTTGATAGCCTCCTGTATCCGTTCGTAAACCTCTTCATATGAGCTCCCTTGAGAGGAACATCCCTATAGTCCGGGAATAAATGCATAGTAACCCTCTTTGTCTATCTTAATAATGACTGAAAATTTATATCGGTTCATAGTTTGTGTCAGTATCCATCTTATGCGATGTAAGGAAAATACATATTATCTTACTACCTATACAATAGGGCAATACATTTATGCGAAACACTTCTTCACCTGCTGGAAAAAAAAACCGGTCCCGGACTTATAGGGAGCACCATTTATGTCAAAATGAGGGCCAAAAAAGGGGTACTTATGGGCATATTTCCAGAGGGAGAAGAGAGATAAAAAAACCCCTTCAATGTATCGTCATTAAAGAGTCTCAAAAAAATGAGATCATGATGAAAATGTCACCTGATAGCATTCGGATCTTAAGCGAGACGAAATGGAATGAAAAGGGGTTTATTCCTTCATTTGCTCACACGGATAAGGTTTTAAGAGAGGCTTCCCGCCGAACGTATAAAACTCTTGGCATATCCGACCAATGAGGATATTTTCAATTTTTGCCGGGCCCAATGGGTCTGGTAAATCCACAATAGTTCCAAATTATTCCGATCTTGTTTTATTGGAGCCTCTGAGTGATATGGGAGTTACACTTCACTGCTATACATTGAGTGAAGGAGAGGGTTCATTAAAGAAATCGTGAATTACATATTTCCTTGTTCCATACATTTATCCCCGTCCCCATTGACGATATCCGCAATCTCCCGAAAACTCTCAAATGCCGCCTCGATGTTCTCAAGTTTGCCAGAACATCCAAATCATGAAAATATAGTATAATGCGAAATTTTTAGAATTTATTCCGAAAATTTCGTTTAAACTATGTAGTGCTTTTAGATTGCACGCCTTGGAATAATCTTCTTTTAAATCCGATTATTAAAAGACGTTTTGCAAGGCACTATAATCAATGATTATCCTACACCGTCAGGTTATCTCTTTGTATGGGGTATTAGTATTCCGCTTTTCTTATGAGAATAGCTAAAAAACCCCCTTCCAACAAATTGGGGTTTATAAAGAATTTATAAACTTGCGATCACCAGTGTGGGGTTTTTTTGTTAGGTTGCATTGAGATATCCTTATCTGATTTAACGCCCGTGTAACAGTTGTAACAGTTGTAGCAGTTCTATGGAAAAGAGACCTGCACAAATTATTGAAGTAAATCTGATGAGAGGGCCTCTGACATGTACTGTTGAAATGACAATATTGAATGAACGATCTGAATTCCCAATCCATTGATTAGTTATGAGTAAGATATCTTTCACCTAATTATGCTCATGCAGGAACCAACCCCGGAAATGGTCCAGTCATGGAAAGAAACCTATAAAACATTCAGACCAGGACTCAAACCCAACAAGAAACCAATACAAGACGTCATTGCATACCTGAAGGAGAACTATCCGGTCATAGACAGAACTGAACAAAAACTACTCCAGATCGTAATCGAAAATGTTACCTTGAACGAGCATTCTGCACACAAGATCCCTCCAGGCAAACCCCCTCTGGCTCAGGTTTTCCAGATCGAAAATACCGGAACCGGAAAAAGCCTCTATGAAAATCAGGATGAGATATTCAAGGGATGTCCTGTTATCGTTGGCTTTGAACTTGAATCCGGGTATTTCATGGTCGAGGGAAGCAGTCAGCTCTGGGATGAGTTATTCATATACCGTGGACTGGACGAAGAAGATCTGAATAATTATTATCTGGTTGCTGAATACGTGGCATGTATCCAAAAAACCGGGCATCCGGCCCGAAAATAAAATTAAAAGGTATTTTCGTATGATTTCATAAATTCTTGAGCATACATATCACCACTAGTCCTAAACCATACCTGAAAAAATGATAGAGATGGATATCAGGTCGGATTAAATTTCTGACATGTCAATTCTCAGGGCCTCACCCCACCATTCAAATAGCATTGGACAATACAATATCCATAATCATCACTCATGCTTTGACTATTCTGCGGAGGGATTTGAGGCACTTCAAGATATATCCTGCTATCCTGATAACGTTCTCCGTTTGAAAAACTCAAAGGACTCTGATTCCTAATACGTGTTTTCAATATATCACTTTCATAAAACTCATGTGGCGTTCCATGAGCCGTGAAAATCATATTCCCTTCAGCGAGTGAGAGGTTAGAAATTACAAAAAATTCCCCCGAATCAGTATCTGAACCGGAAAATTTCACCGCAGCATTCAGAGGCTATGATAACCCCGATAGCCCTTCAATAGGGATTAAAACTCTCATTTTTTCCGATGACAGGTAAAAAAAGGGAATAATGTCATAAACGGTAAGTACCAGACTCCCATCCTGTTCTTCCATGATTGACGTGTTTCCCC